>SKZY01000299.1 GCA_007127095.1 Planctomycetaceae bacterium | reverse complement strand
TTTTACCGAGAACGTAGAGGCCAAGATTTTCGTTCCCAAATGCCGCGAAGCGGCCATCGGTAGTAGCCCCGGGTGAAGCGATGACGAGCTCCGCGAGTCGAGCGGAACCCGGGGTTTACGAGTACAACAGCGCTGGCGACGAGCGATCGATTCACAAACCCAATCGAGCCCCCCGAGTCGCAATCGAACGGATGTAGGCTGCCAGTCGCGCCGGCAGCGTCGTTTTTGCCGGTTGCGACTCGGTCAGATCGAGCGAAGTGGTGTGAGGTGGCTTGCCGATCATCGTAGCTATCGACCCTCGGCGTCGGGGATCGTGGGCGGCTATACTCTGCTTTTCCGCTCGATCCTACCCTCCCTACGACGATTCTCATCATGACTCAGTTCTTCCGTTGGCCGTGCTTGCGTGCGTTATCCTTCCTGGTGTCGGCCGCGATGGGTGTGTCGGTTGCCGCGGCTGAATCTCCCGAGGTCGTTCCGTTGTGGGCCGACGGCGCTCCGCAGGCGGCCGGAGAGGAGAGCGGCGATTCTCCTCGATTGGAACTCTATCGGGTCGAATCGGATCGACCCACGGCGGCGATCGTGGTTTTACCCGGCGGCGGTTACGGCCATTTGGCGGCGGGGCATGAGGGATCGGAGATCGCGGCTTACTTCAATCGGCTCGGGATGACCGCGGCGGTCTGTTTCTATCGCCATCGCGGTGCCGGAAACTCGGGGGCCGGTTATGGCCACCCCGTCCCGATGCTGGATGCCCAGCGGGCGTTGCGGACCGTACGGGCGAATGCCAAGGCCTGGAACGTCGATGCCGACAAGATCGGTGTGATCGGCTTCAGCGCCGGTGGGCACTTGGCGAGTACGGTCTCGACCCACTTTGACGACGGCATCGCAGGGGCTACCGACGCCAACGATCGGGTGTCTTCACGGCCCGATTTTTCGATCCTCGGCTACCCCGTGATTTCGCTCGGACAACCGCACACGCACCACGGTAGCCAACGCAATCTGTTGGGCGAAAACCCCGACCCCGAATTGATCAAATCGCTGTCTAACGAACTCGCCGTGACTTCCGAGACACCGCCGACGTTCCTGTTCCACACCGCCGAGGACAAAGCGGTCCCGGTGGAGAACAGCCTGCGATACACCTCGGCATTGGTCACCGCGGGCGTCCCGGCGGAATTGCACGTTTTCGAACGTGGCCGACACGGGATCGGACTCGGTGCCGACGTACCCGGCGCCAACGCTTGGCCTGAGCTGTGCGCCAAGTGGCTCAAGGTTCGTGGCGTAATCGGTGACTGAGGCATTTATGCATGGGATCGCATCCTGTTCGCTGCTTGATCCGTCTCAATTCTCAATCTATCAGGAGTCCATCATGGACCGTCGCACGTTTTTGGCCGCTACGGCGGCGGCAACGATCGGAACCCGTTCGCTGGCAAGCGAGGAGTCGGCTGGCCCACGACTGCGGGTCGGTGTGATCGGGCATACCGGCCGAGGGAACTTTGGCCACGGGCTGGACACCGTTTGGTTGAACGCGCCGAACACCGAGATCGTCGGGGTCGCCGACGCCGATCCGGACGGTTTGGCCGCCGCGATCAAGCGATTGCGGTTGACCGCGGGACATCTCGATTATCGCGAAATGCTCGATGAAATTCGGCCCGAGATCGTCGCCGTCTGCCCCCGTCATCCCGACCAGCACCGCGACATGATGCTGGCCGCGATCGCGGCGGGTGCGGAGGCGATCTATGTCGAAAAGCCGTTTTGCAGAACGCCTGCCGAGGCGGACGAAATCATCGCCGCGGCGGCGGGCCGGACCAAGATCGCGGTGGCGCATCGCAACCGCTACCATCCGGTGCTGCCGACGATTCAGCGATTGATCGCCGCTGGGGCGATCGGCAAGCCGTTGGAAATCCGAGGTCGTGGCAAGGGCGATCGACGCGGCGGTTGTGAAGACCTGTGGGTGCTCGGGTCGCATGTACTGAACCTGGTTCATTACTTCGGCGGTGCCCCGAAAAGCTGTTCGGCTGTGATCCGCCAGGACGGACGACCTGTCACGGCGGACGATGTCCGTGACGGCAATGAGGGACTCGGTCCGGTCGCCGGGAACCAGCTGCATGCCCGCTATGAACTCGCCGACGGCTTGATCGCCTACTTCGATTCGATCGCCGATGACGGCACGGGGGGACAAGCATTCGGGCTGCAGATCATCGGAAGTGAAGGCGTGATCGACTGCAAATGCGATCGGTTTCCGTTGGCTCATCTGCGAGCCGGCAACCCATTCGACGTCAGCCGCGACCCGCACCGCTGGGTCCCGATCACCTCGGCGGGAGTCGGTTTACCCGAGCCGAATGAAGATCTGGCCAAGACGCTGTCCGGTCACCTGATCCCGGTCGCTGATCTGATCGACGCCGTCGCCAACGACCGCGAACCGTTGTGCGGGGCAGAGGAGAGCGCGCTGACGGTGGAGATGATTTGTGCGACGTTCGCGTCGCATGCCGCCACAGGTCGCAGCGTCGAGTTCCCGCTGCGTTCCCGCGAGAACGAACTGGCTAATCTGTAACGGATCGGTCAGCTGAGGATTTCGTGGATGACGTCGCCTTCGACGTTCGTCAAGCGGCGGTCGACGCCGTTGTGTTCGAACGTTAGCCGTTCGTGATCCAAGCCGAGCAGGTGCAGGATCGTGGCGTTGAAGTCATACAACGGTCGCACGTCACGGATCGCCCGCTGGCCGAGTTCGTCGGTTTCGCCATGACTGACTCCCGGTTTGACCCCGGCACCGGTCATCCAACAGGTAAAGCCGTCGGGGTTGTGGTCGCGGCCCTGGGCGCCTTTTTGGAAAAACGGCATCCGGCCGAACTCGGTACACCAGACGACCAGCGTCTCGTCGAGCAAGCCGCGTTGTTTGAGGTCACGGATCAGGGCGGCGGCGGGTTGATCGAGGATCGCTGCGTGGACGTCGTACTGTTCTTTCAACGCGTTGTGTCCGTCCCAATTGAGCTTGCCACCGCTGGCGTAGGCACCGTTGAACAGTTGCACGAAGCGGACGCCCCGCTCGACAAGGCGACGAGCCAAGATGCAATTGCGTGCGAACGCCGCCTTGTCATCGTTCTCGGGATCATCGGCGCCGTAGGCTCGGAGCACGTGAGCCGGTTCCGAGCTGAGATCATTCAGTTCGGGCACGCTCAGTTGCATCCGGGCGGCCAATTCGTAGCTGGCGATCCGGGCAGCCAATTTTTCATCCGCCGGGTGCTGGGCACCGTGCCGGAGATTCAAATCGTGGAGCAATTTTCGAGCCGCCTCGTCGGTCGCCGGTTCGACGCCGGTTGCCGACAGATGGCGGATCGGGTCGCGGGAACTCATCGTCGTCCCCTGGAAGGCGGCCGGCAGAAAGCCGGGGCCCCAATTATTCGCGCCGTTTTGAGGCACGCCGCGAGGGTCGGGAATCGCTACATAAGCCGGCAGGTCTTGGCACTCACTGCCGAGGCCATAGGTCACCCAGGAGCCTAAGCTCGGGAAGCCGTCGAGCACGAAGCCCGTGGAAAGAAAGTTTTCGGCGGGGCCATGGGTATTGGAATGGCTGGTCAGCGAATGAACAAAGGCGATGTCGTCGGTCAGTTCGGCCAAATGCGGGATCAGGTCGCTGACCCATTTGCCGCTCTGGCCATGTTGACGAAAGCGATACTGGGGGCGAGCGAGATTGCCGGCCGGACCTTGGAAGGTGACCGCAGGTCCGCCGGGCAACGGCTTGTCATCCCATTTGATCAGCTCGGGCTTGTAGTCCCAGGTCTCCAGTTGGCTGACCGCGCCGGCGCAGAAGATCACGATCACGTTCTTCGCCCGCATCGGGAAGTGCGACGGTCGCGGGGCGAAGGGACGCGTCGGGTCGATCGCCAGCGGTTCCGACGCGGCGGCGCGGTCGCCGGCCAACAGGCTCGCCAAGGCGATCGAACCGATCCCGCCGGCGGTGGCGCCGAAGAAATCGCGACGATCGAGCCAACCACCAGCCGCTCGGCGGGTCGCGGCGGTTGGAGCGGACGGGCTGGTTCGAGGAAGTTCGTGACGCATCGGGGCTCTCAATGATTCCAGGAAAACTCGCTGCTGTTGACCAATACCCAAAAAAGGTCCTCGATCATCCGCTCGCGAGGCCGACTCGCGGCCCGATTGAACAGACCACCCCACGATCCTAACCCGGCGGGCTGGGCCACGTCGACCGAATCGGAATCGGCAGCCGAAGACGACCGCTCCGGCCGCGCCTCGGCAAACCGTTTCAAGAACGTCTCTCGTTCGTCCGCGTCGGGGTAACGATTCAAGACACACAGATAGACATTGTCGATCGCTTCGCCGTCGTCGCGCGCGAACAGGTTGATATGCGAAGTCGCGTTGAGCAGCGGTTCCCGCTCACCGTACTCGCGGACCAGTTTCCCGTTCAGCATCAACAATCGCTGGGTGATCGTGATCGTCTCCTGCTGAAACTCATCCTCGCTGATATCGCCGTAGCGGGTCACAAAATCGTTGACGCCGCCGAACCGCTGCAACTGGACGATCAGTGAAGAATCGCGATCGACAGTCTTGACGCGGGCCGCTTGGATCACGCTGGCGGCGACCTGTTCGGGACGCAATCGCGACAACGGAAAGACGCTCAACTCAGCCTCGTGGCGGTCCGTGATCTCGAAGTCGGCTTCACTGTCGAGCCCGAACGCCCGCGACAGCGCGATCACGCCGATCAGATGCCGCAGGTCGTATCCCGAATCGACCAGTTCGTCGGCCAACACCCGCAGCACCGGGTGCGGGGATGAATCGAGCGGTAGATTATCGATCGTTTCGGTCAACGGCCGTCCGACCATCAAGGCCCACACCCGGCCGGCCAAATGGAGTGAAACTTGGTGATTTTCGGGGTGGGTCAACCAACCTGCCAAGCGTTCTCGGGGCGTGCCCGATTCGGGCAACAGGTGCCGCGCCAGCGGCACGGCCGGCTCCACCTCCACCTCCTCTTCGGCGTCGAGGTATTGGTACTGGTAAGCATGGTCGGTTTCGCCGATCCCCTGCAATCCGCTGAATCGGGCTGGGGCGAAAAAGGCGGCCAAGCGGTGGAAATCTTGCTGCGTCCCGTGACGCAATTCGCCCGGTTGTCGATCGTCCGCTTCCAGCGAGACATTGCCGAGAAAGTCGTCGTGGCACTGCAAACAATCGATTCGCAGCCCCAGCATCGACCGCGATACGCGAGCGGCCAACCGTATCGGATCGGGTTGACCCTCCTCGCCGCTGTCCATCGTGACGGTCAAAAAATTGACTTCGGGACGATCGGTCGGCAGCCCCCGCGCCGTGACCAGGTCGCTGATCAAGCGATCGAGCGGACGGTTCGCGGCGATCGCGTCACTGAGCCAAAACCGAAAGCGGCGACGGCGGAAGGTGATGAAGGGGCCGTCGTCGGCGCCGACAAACATCCGCGTGAATCGCTCCGCCCAATAATCGTGGTAACGTGGATCGGCGAGCAACCGCTTGAGTTGCCACTCGACCCGCTCGTCCTCCGGCAAGGCTTCGAGCCGGCGGATCTCTTCCAGCGGCAGCCCCGATCCGACCAAGCCCAATGACAGCCGCCGGCAGACGGTGAGCCAATCGGCATCGCCAGCGACTTCCACCCCCGCCTCACGCCAATGATCCTCCAACACCGCATCGAGCCGTCGGGCACCCGCGATCCGGCGACTCTTGGCGGTTGGTGAAGTCGCTGGCCGCTCCGTCTCCGCTTCGACCGAGGCGGTTGACTCGGCGGTTTCAGCGGGTGCGGGCGGCGGGCGTCTGACTTGGGAACCGGCGGATCCGAGTTCGCGGGTCAGGTAGCCGACGACCAGCAGGAGGACGACGGCGAACAGCGAGATCCGTTTGACGAATCGGCCGAGCGTGCGGAGCTTGGAAGCCATGGTGAGTTCCGGCGACATCGGCGAAGAGGAAGGACCGCGGCGGCCCATCGGCGGGTCGCACCGCTCCAATTCAGCTTAGCAGATCGCCACGACTTACCAGGCCTCGCGGACGCTTCGGGTAACGTTTGGCTCGGTTTTTCAAGCGGAAGATGAATTCCTTCTTAGACCCTTGGGAGCGATCGTTCGTTAACGGACGCCGCCGATCAAGTCGCGAATCTGGTCGGCGGTGAACTTCGCTTCCAAACGGGCGCCCATCTGGGCGACGACGCGAGCCGCGGCGTGCGACGCCAGGTGGCCGGCCTGGTGCCACGACATCCCCGACGTGATGCCGTACAGCAACCCGCCGGCGTACATGTCGCCGGCGCCGGTGGTGTCGATGGCATCGACATCGACACCCTCGATCGGGATCGTTTCACCGCCATGCATCAGGATCGAACCCTTCGGCCCGAGAGTCAGCGCGACGTTTTCGGCGTGCTCATGAATCATCGCGGCGCACTGCACCGGATCGTTCTTGCCGGTCAGACTCTTGGCTTCTTCTTCGTTGCAGAAAAACAGATCGACCGGACCGGTGATCAATTCCCAAATCTCGTCACGCAGCAGATTGATCAGGAACGGGTCGGAAGCGCTGAAGGCGACCTTGACCCCTTTCTGTTTGGCCAGCGCCATCGCGTGGTAGGCCGCCTGCTTCGTCGATTCACCGGTCAACAGATAACCTTCGACGTAGATGTACTTCGCCGCGGCGACCATCGACTCGTCGATGTCGGTCGCCGATAGGCTGGTTGAAACCGCCAGGTTGGTCAGCATTGTCCGCTGGGCATCGGGTGTGATCAGCACCGCGCAAGTGCCCGTCTGACCCTCGGCCGCCCGCTCGACCCGATACTCGATCCCCAGGTCACGGAGGTCGCGGAGGAAATCATCACCGACCTCATCCGAGGCAACCTTACCGGCGAAAGCCCCGGAACCACCGAAATCGGCCAGCCCGACAATCGTATTGGCCGCCGATCCGCCGGCGCATCGATTGAGCGGGACACCGGCCAATTGGGTCAGCACGTTCGCCTGAGCCTCGTCATCGACCAGCGTCATGATCCCCTTGTCGAGACCCAAACGGGTGACGAAATCGTCGGGAACGCGAGCCTGAATATCGACCAAAGCGTTGCCGACACCGTAAACATCGTAAGCCACGAAGCGTTTTCTCGTAATTCGAAGGAAGGGTACACTTCACGTCGGAAGTGAAACCCGCGGGCAATCCGATCGTGGTGGCAGCCGCTTCACCCGGCCAACACCACGCCTCAGACACCGGATTGAACCAGAAACTCCCGCACAGTCCCACCCCCATGATCCGCTGCGACGATGAGTAACCCCACTTTGGTGATCGCCACCACCACCGTTTCCGACCAGGAACAGGCTCGCCGTTTGGCGGGCGAAATCCTCGATCGGCGCTGCGCCGCCTGTGTCCAAGTCGACGGTCCGATCACCAGCCATTACGTCTGGCAAGGGAGGCTGCAACAGGAAACCGAATGGCGACTGACGATCAAGACGACCGCCGATCGTCAAGCCGAACTG
>SKZY01000363.1 GCA_007127095.1 Planctomycetaceae bacterium | reverse complement strand
GTAGATCACCCATGACTTCTTGCGAAGTTTCCGCAGCAGTGCCCGCGTCGGCTTGGCTCCCGATGCGTATTCCGCAGGTAAACGAAGCTTGCGAGCCTGAAGCAACTCATCAAAGCGAGCGGATCCAGCGAGCGGGGACACTGCATAAATGCCTACGCTCGAGAGCCTTTTCGGGAGTTCTCCGCCAATCGAGGCCTGACCGAAGGCGCGTTAAGTCAGTCAGCGGGCTGAGGCGAGGTTATCGGGACCGGTGGCACTGACTCGGCGCGCGGCGGTTGTGGACCGCTGCCTCGGTCACTCGATTCAGCCGGCCTCGATCGGGTCAGGCAGCCGTGGCGAGCAGTTCACGGGCGGCTGGGCCGGTTCAACCGCAGCAGCGCATCGGCGACCATTTGCGGTCCCTATTCACGAGCGATGACCCAGCCGAAAAGAGCCCAGGAACCGTTTTTCGCAGGAACTTTTTTCGGTCCGCACGGCGCGAAGTAGCGACGAAAACCGCCAACCGAGCCTGGTCTCGAATCGTTCTTGACACTTTTCTAACACCAGCGGAGAAGCACGCCGCCTCATTTTCACCGACATCGGTACCCTGTTTCACGTACTGAATGATCCGTTCTAGCTCAGGAGCAGCGACATGGCCTCGGCGACATGGAAACCGGCAAAGAATGGCCCCACCACCGTAGAGGAACTGCGAAAACACCTTACCGCGTTGGCCAAGAAGCGGACCGGCGGAAAGCTGATCGATGCCAAGTTCGCGGATGACCACTTGTTCCTGGGACATACCAAGGGCGACGAGATAAAGATTGCGGCGCAACTGGCCAAGCTCCGCCGCTCAGTACCACTGAGTACCCTGATAACGACTCCGGACGTTTTCATCCGCTCGGCGCAGGCCGAGGTCTTGAATTGGATTGCCAAGGTTCCCGCCGGCAAGCTGACGTTCAGCAACGGCACATGGACGATCAGTATGGTCGGCAGCACAGTCCCGGCAGCCGGAAGTTACAAGTTCAGGACCGTTAGGATGGATCCGTCCAAAATGAATAGAGATGACATTAAAAAAATCGCATAAGTGGATAACCAACACCTCGACCAAGACGCCCAAGGTAGCATGCCTGTTCGACAAAGATGGCACACCGATGATCTATCACCTCGATTATTGATCCGATCCGTACGCGGCGGAACCGACAAAGCGTCCCAAAAACCCTATCCTGGTCCGATTCGATTCCACAGCCTCGATATTCAAAACGCCAGCCAACGCGGTAACCAGAGGCTCAGCGCGGGAATGAACGTGACTGCTAACAGCGTCACTCCCAAAGGGATCAGAAAGGGAACCATCCCGCGCATCACGATCGGCAGGCTGACACCGGTTACCGAACCGAGCACGTAGAGCACCAGTCCGATCGGCGGCGTGATCAGCCCGATGACGAGGTTCAGAATCATCACGACGCCGAGATGCAGCGGGTCGACCTGAAAATGAATCGCGACGGGTAACAGCACCGGCACGCAGATCAGCAGTGCCGCGGTCGGTTCCAGCAACATCCCGACGACCAGCAAAAAGACGTTCACCATGACGAGAAAGAGGTAGGGGTTGTCGGTCAACCGCAGTAGACCATCGGCGACCATCTGCGGCCCCTGTTCACGAGCGATGACCCAACCGAAAAGGCTCGCCGCCGCGACGATCAACATGATTACCCCGGTCGTCGCGGCGGTTCGCAACAGCACGTCGAACAGTCCGGCGATCGACAGCGTGCGATAGCAGAAGCCGAGCAAAATCATGTAGACCACCGCCGCGGCAGCCGCCTCGGTCGGCGTGAACACACCGCCCAGGATTCCGCCGAGGATGATCACCGGTGTCAGCAACACTGGCAAAGCCGCAACCAAGGCGGCCCCAGGATCGTCGTTGCCAACAGGTGTCGTCGGACCGTCGGTTGTATCGGATTGCGATTCAGACTCACCGCGTGGCGGGTGCCGACGGACGTGAAAATAGATATGGACACAGAGCACGCCAGCCAACAATAGCGCGGGGATTACACCTGCAAAGAATAGCCCGCCGACCGAAACCCCGGCGGTGACGGCGTAGATGATCGCCGGAATGCTGGGCGGCATCAGCGGTCCGATCATCGACGATGCACCGGTCAGGCCGAGCGAAAAACCGGTGTCGTAGCCCGATTTTCTCATCGCCGGGACGAGTACCGCACCGAGCCCGGCAGCGTCGGCGATCGCAGCGCCGCTCATCCACGAAAACATCACACTGCTAGTGACGTTGACATATGCCAAGCTGCCGGGGATACGCCCAAAGAGTGACAGTAACAATCGCAGCAACCGATCGGCCAGCCCGGCGGCATTGGTCAGATAGCCGGTCATGATGAACAGCGGAACCGCTAACAAGGGAAAGCTGTCGACGCCGGCGACGATCCGCTGAACGGCGACGCCGAGCGTGATCTCGGGCAGCACATAGACATAGACCAAGCACGGCAACAACATCGCGAAGGCGACCGGCAGACGGATCGCCAACAGGATCAGCATCGCGGCCAAGAGCAACAACAGCGTCATCGGGCAGCCCTCATGTCGTGACGTCCTCCGGCGACGATTCGGTCGCCGATTCGCGGTCGACGCGAATGCCGATCAAGTCGGCTGCGGAGTGCAAAGCCATCAACGCCATCCCGACACTCGCCGCCCCGTACCAATAAGTCTTCGATATCCCGGTCCCCGGTGAACCGACCGGATGGACACGGATGACGAACGTCAGCCCGCCAAACAACAGCAACAGCGTCGTCACCAAGACCAACGCTGACGTCAAGCGGCGGTCAAATGCGATCGCTAGCAGGCGGTGCCGAAGCCGTCCCAACCGTCCAAGCGGTCGGTCGTCAGGGTAGTCGCCATCCCGCCCCTTCGGTTTTCCGATCGTCGTTGACGACGCGGCCCCCCGAAGGTCGACGGCGATATGCTCGCGGCGGGCGAGGATGAAACTGGCCGCGATGAAGGTCAGCCAGACCATCGCCAGCCGAGCGACTTCTTCACTCCATGACAGCGGCGTGTGGAGCACATAGCGGGCGATCACCTGAGCCGCCATCGTCGTCAGGACAACCGCCAGCAGCGCCACGGCAACCACTTGTTCGAGGCGGATGAGTTGACCGAGTGCCGACTCCGCAAGGTTTCTCCAGCGACTCGTCATCGTCAACGCTCCTCCGCCAATGCCGGCTCCGATCGCCCCATCCGCTGATCACCTTCGGCCGTGATCTGGCGATAGAGTGAACTGAATGGAAAGTCGCTGGAAAAGTAGTCACGGGCGCGGTGGCGAAAGGCAGGCAGGTCGACATCCTCGATGATTCGCATCGTTCCGTCGGCCCGCCAGCTCGACAACAGTTCGGCTTCCTGTTCAGCGATCCCGGCGAGCACTTCGTCTCCCAGTCGCCGGACCGCGTTCTGCAACGCAGCTTGTTCGCGTTCGTCGAGTCGTTCCCAGGTCCGTTCGTTGATCAAGATTTGAATCGACGATTGGATGTGTCCGGTCAGGATCAAGAACTTTTGGACCTCATGAAAACCCATCGAATGGATCACCGGGATCGGATTTTCCTGGCCGTCGGCGATCCCTTGTTGCAACGCCATGTAGACTTCCGAAAACGCCATCGGCATCGGGCTGGCTCCGAGTGCCGCCCCCGATTCCTGCCAGACGCGGGCGCCCGGCATCCGCAAACGGAATCCGGCCAAGTCGTCGGGATGCCGAAGCGGCCGGTTGGCGGTCAGGTGTCGGACTCCGTAAGCCCACGTCGCCAACACGCGGACGCCGAATCGTTCCCGCAATCGTTCCCAGTGAGGCGCCATCAACGGGCCCTCGGCGACCGTCAGCATGTCGTCCAGGTCGGTGAAGGCGTAAGCGGCGTCGAAGGCACCCAACGGCGGGTGCCACATCGCTAAGAATGAAGGCCCGGCGATTGCCAAGTCGATCTCGCCGGCGACCAATTGTTCGAGCAATTCGGCTTCGTTGCCGAGCTGTGCCGCCGGGTAAACATTGACCCGTAAGTCGCTCCCCTCTTCGTTCAGCCGCTCGTTCAATCGCGATGTGCCAAAGTGGTGCGTCGGACTGCTGAACTCGTAAACGTGACCCAGCCGCAGCGCCGTATCTGCGTCACCGGTAACCCCGCCACAACCGATCGCGGGGATCACCAGCCAGACGAAGATCCGTCCCCAGACCGCAGAAAAACCTGCGTTCGCTGAAAAACCGTAGGCCGCGTACCGCCGACTCCGGTCGTTAGCTATCTGAGGTATCATGTCGGGGCACGATCGAAAGAGTCAAATCCCGTCCGCAAACGCCCCTCAATGATGCGCTCTCAGACCCAAACCGACCAGGTGTTGTCTCGGCGAAGTTTTCTCGTCTCCGGTTCGGCCGGTTCCGCGGCCATGCTGCTTGCAGAACCGACCGCTCGGCATGCCGTCGCCTCCGAGACCGCCTCGGCAGCGGCCGGTCACGACGACACGCCGCTGATCGATTGCCACCTGCACTGCTTTGCCGGAGCCACCGACCCGCGATTCCCCTATCACCAGGCGGCGCCCTATCGTCCGACGGATGCGGCGACTCCCGAGCAGTTGCTCCATTGCATGGATGGTGCCGGCGTCCGACAGGCGATCGTGGTCCATCCGGAGCCATATCAGGATGACCATCGTTACCTCGAACACTGCTTGCACGTCGGCGGTGATCGGCTGAAGGGGACGGCGTTGGTTTTCGCCGATTCTGACGCGGCGGAGGCGAAGCTGACCGAATTGGCGAACCGTCTGCCGCTGATCGCGGCGCGGGTTCACGCTTACGCCCCCGAGCGGTTGCCGCCGTTCGGATCGCCCGAACTGAGGTCGCTGTGGCGAACCGCGACCGAACTCGGGCTCGCCATGCAGCTACATTTTGAGCCCCGTTACGCGGCCGGTTTCGAACCACTGATCCGTGAATTCGCCGAGACGCCGGTGATCATCGATCACTTGGGCCGGCCGTTTCAAGGGACGCCGGAAGAGCACCGGATCGTGATCCGCTGGGCCGATTTGCCCAACACCTGGCTGAAGGTGTCGTCGATCCCGGCCAAGACGAGTTATCCGCACCGCGACATCCGGCCCGTTATCGGCGACCTGTCACGTGCCTATGGCGCCCAGCGGATGCTCTATGGCGGTGGCTTCAACGCTCAGGCAACGCCGCAAAGCTACCGAGCGGCATTCGATCGGGCAGCGGAATTGCTAGGCGAATTCTCGGCGGAGGAGAAGGCGAAAGTACTCGGTGGCAACGCGGCAAGATTGTTCTTCGGCTAGCCCCTGTGCGAAATCACGGCTATTCGGCAGCGACCAAGTCATAGACTTCGACACGACCGAAATGGGGAAACTCGCCGGCGTCGTTTCGGCCGGGTTGGCCTTGGCCGCCGACGGCGATCAAGCGCGTGCCGTCGGGCGTGAATGCCAGTTCGGTAACCCGGTAACCCGTTTTGAGCGTCGTGAGCCGTCGGCCGCTGGCGAGGTCGAACAACGCCACGTTCCATTCTCCCCCACGGAGTCGACCACCCATGGCAAAGCTCTCGCCGTCAGGGGCGATCGCGAGTGCCTCCATCAACCCTTCCCCCGACTCGCCGGCATGGGTTTCGTCGAGTTTTTCTGGATTGGCGTCGTCCCACGACCATTTCTGCCAGAGCTGGCGTCCGTTACCGGCCATCGGGTCACGCATCTCGCCCATCCCGCAAACGATCAGCGCCTGGTCGTCGGGGGTGAATCGCATCGCGAAGATACCGCCGAGATAGCAGTGGCTTTTGATGATGCCCCAACTGGTGAAGTCGGGCGTGGTGAATCCACCGACCCGATCGCCGGTTTGACAGTCCCAAACGCGGACCTCACCCATCAAATTACCGGCGGCCACCAGGCGGCTGTCGTGACTGAATGCGACGGCTTGCACCGACGGAACGTGTGACAGATCGTGAACGGGTTCGCCCGATTCGGCGTTGATCAGCCGCACCGACGGTTCGCGTTCGGGGGCGGGTTCATATTTATATCCCCCAGCCAAATACTGGCCGGTGACCGAAGCGAGCAGCGACTGATCGGGAGCGACAGCCATATCCCAGGACCAGAAGTCATGGATTTTTTGCTTCCGCAGCGATCGTTGCGACTCACGGTCGAACCACTGCACGGTACCGTCGTATCCCGCGGAAAGCACCATGCCATGGGCCGGAAGCTCCGCCGCGGAACTGACATAGCTGTCATGCTGACCGAGCCGCTGGTAATCCTTGGCGTCCAGGTCGACCAGGTAGACGCCATCGAAGCAAGCGGCGACCAGCGACCCGCCGTCGCCGATCAGCGAGGCCCCCAAAATGGCCGTCGGTAACTTGAAGTCGGTGACTCGCGTGAGGGTCATGGGACGTATCGGATTCGTTCGCGGGAAGGAAAGCGGCGGATGATTTGGTGACGGATATCAGACCAACAATTCGCCGATCGGCTCGGCATCACCTTCGACGCGTCGGAAGGTCGGCAGATCGGGCAGATCATAAAATTCTTTTGAATCGATCCCTAAGGCGCTGAAGATGGTGGCGAACAGCCGACGGTTATCGACCGCGTTTTCGGTAACCTCGAAGCCATGGGAATCGGTCGCCCCGTGGACGACACCGCCGCGGATGCCGCCTCCGGCGAGTGCCAAGCTCCAAGCCTTGGAGTAATGATCACGGCCGCGGGCCTCATTCAACCAGGGCGTTCGACCGAACTCACCCATCGCGATCACCAGGGTGTCTTGCAGCATCCCGCGATCTTCCAAATCGGTCACCAACTGGTAGAGCACGTTATCGAGTTCGGGGACCAGCATCTGATGCATCTCGTGTTGAAACACGTGATTGTCCCAGGGCATGCCGTTGGCCACCATCACGAACGTCGAGCCGTTTTCGATCAGGTGACGGGCTTGCAGGGCATGCTGGGCGAAGGCGCCGCCGCCGTATCGCTGGCGATCGGCTGCGGGCAACTGTTCTAGATCGAACAGCGGCGCACAGCTCATCAGCCCCTTGACGCGGTGAAAGGCAGCGTTGTAATCCGCGGCGGCTTCACTGCGACGATCGTTTTCGAACTTACGACTGAAGAAATTTCGCAGCGATTCTCGGTCGGCCTGATCGGTTTCGCTGAGCGATTCGGGACGGACGATATCGGGGATCGACAATTCGCCGCCGGCCCGCACGGGACCATACTCTGCGCCCAGCCAACCGGCCCAATTTCCAGCCTTAAAGGCCTTGAACTCGTTCCCCTCGGGACACGGGTCGAGCAGTACGAATTGAGGAACTGGGCTATCGAGTTGGCCGAGTTGCTGGGCGACGACCGAACCCAAGATCGGGCGAACGAAGGGGGGACGCGGCGGTTCGCCTCGCGTCAGCACGTCGATCCCTTGGAAGTGCTCGGTGGGCTCGGTCTGCATCGATCGGATCACCGCGAACTTGTCCATGATCGTCGCGCACCGCGGCATCAGCGAGCTGATATGCACGCCGGGAATCGAAGTCGGGATAGCGGCGAACGGACCACCGGTTTCGGTCCCCGGCTTGGGGTCCCAGGTTTCGAACTGGCTGGGCGCACCGCATAACCAGAGCAAGATACATTTCTTGCCTTGTCGCTGGGCCGATTCCGCCAAGGCCGGGATCGAGAACAGCCCACTGAAGCTGGCGACCGAGGCCGTGGTGGCCGCCATGCTGCCCTGCAGGAACAGGCGGCGATGCAAGGCGTGCTCGGGGCTGCCACACCCGACCTGCGGGGCAGAGCCGGGCAGCGATCGGGTTGCGGGCTGGTCAGAAGCCCGACGCGGTGCTCCGAACGGTTTACGTGCGTGTGTCATGCGATGTTCGTACTTAGTGGTTGAACCGGAACTCGGCCGAGGTCACCAGAGCCCAAGCGGCGTGACGCAACCGTTCGCCGGCGATCGAGTCAGCCGATTCGGCCGGTTCGGCGGCTAGGAACTCCGCTAAGGCCGCCGTCTCATCGGCTGAAGGCTCCCTGCCGAGCAGCGTCAAGCAAAGCGTCTCAATGGTGGCGTCGATCGACTGCTGCTCCCGCAGGCGGGTCAACAAATCGGTTTCGCCTTGGCTTTCTTCCAGGTATCGATTCAACGCCGGGTTGTTGGTCAAAAACAGCGTTTCGGCGACTCCGGTCATCACGGTTTCGGGCATCACCGCAGGGATCTTTTCTCGGACCTGAGCGACCAGCGGGTGGCCATTTTCGACCCGGTCACGGAATCCCACTTGCAGCGATCGGGTGAATTGTTCGGCCGTTAGAGGTCGCGGCAGGTACCAAGCGAAGGAGGCCGGATCGTCGGCGCCGGGAGGGCGTTGCGACCCGAGTTGATAGGCCTGGCTGTTGGCGATTCCGCGGATCAGTCGCCGCACGTCGTAACCGTTGGCACAAAAATCATCGGCGAGCGTATCGAGCAGTTCTGGGTGTGACGGTTGATGGGCGGAATCCATCTGATCGAACGGATGGACGATGCCACGTCCCATCAACATCGCCCAGACCCGGTTGACGAATGACCTAGCGATCAACGGATGGTCCGCGACGATTTGGCTGACGAAACGTTCCCGGCGGGAGAACTTGGGTACGCGGGGTTCCCCGTCGCCGGGGCCGGCGAAATACAAATCGTCACGATCCTCCGGTTCGGCGTCCGGGTCAGGACGCGGTTCGTCGATCGTTTCAGCACCGTAAAAGGTCAATCGGTTAGGCGAACTGCTGCCGGTCAGGTCGGCGAACTCGGAGAAGCCGCCGACGGCCGACTCGGCGACGCGAGGCCCGAGCGGAGTCTGTTCGTTTTTGCCGCGGTTGAAAAAGGCGACCAATCCCCAATAGTGCCCCTGCTCGATCTCGTCGGCGATCATGTGGTCATGGCACTGGGCGCAATCGATGCGAATGCCGAAGAACGACCGGGCGACCGATTCGGCGATCGCCTGGTGGTCGTCATCGCGTTCGTAGAGGTACCAAACCACGCCCCGCTCGGCCTCCGATTGGGGGCGGGCGAGCAGGATCTCGGCGGTCATCTGGTTCCACGGTCGATTGGCTCGGAAGGCCTGTTCGAGCCAATCTCGCCATTGATGTTCGGAGCGTTGGCGATACCGCTGTCGATTGCCACGTCCCATCAAAAGCGTGTCAAACGTATCGCTGAGGTGTTGGACATGGTCCTCACCGGCGAGTAACCGGTCGATCAGCTCGCCCCGTTTCTGCTCACGATGGTCGTCGATGAAGGCTTGTCGTTCGCCCAGCGTCGGAATCCGCCCGGCCAAATCGAGATAGACACGCCGTACGAAGGCTTCGTCGCTGCTCACCGCGGCCGGAGTGATCCCGTCGCTCTGCCAGCGCAGTCGCAACTGCCGATCGATCTCGGCGGACATGCCGTCCGCGGATGATACAGACTCGACCCGATCGCTCGGCGGCTGTCCGGCTCGCGTGAGGAAGGCGATGGGCTGGCAACCGAAGAAAAAAAACAGGGTCAGACGGACCGGCAATGGGCCGAATAGGCTCGGCATGGCACGATTTGCGGGAGGCGGGAGGTGGGAGGTGAGAAGACCGAAACCTTGATCATGGCACCGCTCGCCGGGACTGTCAAACTGTTGTCGATCACCCCCGCGATAGGAACGCCCCGGACGTGTAGACTTGTGATGAAAGGTTCCCCGGCTTGGGCTGCCTCTTTCAAACGTGACCTCTTGGCGAGGGGAATCGATGGCGTCTTGGATGCCTCCGGTACTGACACCACTGAAAATCGTTCTGATCGGCTGCCTCGTCGCAGCGGCTTGGGGAGCGGTATCGACGACCGCCGAGAGCGATGGGCTGACCGGCGTGGCGGTCCTGATAACGCTCGGCTTAACGCTCGGGCTCGCCGCAGCGGTAGGCCGACAACGCGAACGGAGTCACTACCTGGAAACCCAGGCACAGTTGCTGCGGCAGATGCTCGACCGGTTGTTCGCGATTGCCGTCGACTCTCCGCTGAAGCCGAATGACGTCAAGGGGATTCCGTTGGCGACGCAGTTTTCGGAGATGGCTTCGACCTGTCACGATCTGCACACGACGCTGGTCGAACTACAGAATGAACGGGCGAGGCTGGCTGTGGTGTTGGAGAGTCTCGACTGCGGTGTGATCGTAGTGGCCCCGCAGGAACGGTTGGTGATGGCCAACGCCGCGGCGGGCAAGTACTTTTCGACCTCCTCGGCGACGATCGGCAAGCCGTTCTCGGAGGCGGTTCAGCAACCGGAGTTGCTCGCCGCGGTGCGACAGGTGAGCGACGATCATTCGCCGCGGGAGGTGGTGGTCGATCTCCGAGATGGCGCCGGGATCCGGCGGGTGTTGCGAGTGTTGTGCGTCGCGATGCCTTACGAGCGCGACGTTTCGGCAGTCCTGTTGCTGGCGACCGACGAGTCCGAGATTCGCGAAGTGGAGGAGACACGGCGAGAGTTCGTCGCCAATGTGTCGCACGAACTGAAGACCCCGTTGGCAGCGATCAAGGGCTACGTCGAAACGGCCGAACTGGCGATCGAAGATGACCCCGAAGCGGCGCAGTACTTCGTCTCGCAAATTCACGACCAATGCCGGCGGCTCGAAAGCCTCGTCTCGGACATGATGACGCTCGCCCGGGCCCAGGCGGGAACGCAGCATCTGCGACCGACGGCCGTCGATTTGGACGCCGTGATCGCCGAATCGATCGCGACCTACACGCCGGTTGCTGGCGCCAAGCGAATCTCATTGACGCACGACCGGGCAGCGGAACCGGCAGTGATGGTGCTGGCTGACCGCGAGGCGACGATCACGATCATCAACAACGTCATCGGCAATGCGATCCGTTACACGCCCGAAGGCGGACAGGTCGTCGCCAACGCCGAGCGTGAGGAGGGACGTGGAGTGATTTCGGTTCGTGATACCGGGATCGGCATCCCACAGCACGAACAGCGGCGGGTTTTCGAACGTTTCTACCGTGCTGAAAAGTCGCGCCAGCACACCAGTAGCGGCACCGGACTCGGCCTCGCAATCGTCAAGAACCTAACCCAAGCGCAAGGGGGACAGGTCCGCTTGTGGAGTCAACCGGGCAAGGGAAGCCAATTCGACATCCTGCTGCCGATCATGGCCGCGTCACAAACGGCCACCGTGACCTCCCAAACGGGAAAATCACCCGCGAACCTTCATCATTCCTTCACGGAAGTTTAACCGGACGCTGTCCGTTATCGGGGATGCAGTCGGAGATACTTTGGACCACGATAGTGACTCACGGCGTCGCTAGAAACCGCCCCGTCGGGGTTGAGCGGCCCGGGATGCGATTCCACGCACAGTGGCCCGGTCGATTCCAGTCATGTCCAAAACCAAAGTATTGATCGTCGAAGATTATCGGCCGCTCGCCGAGACGCTCGATTACCAACTGACACGCGCCGGTTATGAGGTCTATCGTGCGTCGGACGGGGCTGACGCGATCAATCAGGCTAAGCTCAAACTGCCCGACGCGATCTTTCTGGATGTCGACCTGCCTGTGCTGAGCGGGATCGAGGTTTGTAAGCAATTGCGGGCCAATGCGGAGACCCGCGAGACGTTGATTTTGATGATCAGCGCGCTCGGTGAGGAATCGGATCAAGTGATCGGCTTTGCTGTCGGGGCGGACGATTACGTGGTCAAGCCGGTCGAGAGCTATGCCGTACTGCTGCAACGGTTGAAGGCCCACCTGCGGCGTCGAGAACAACCGGCCGAATCGACTGACTCGGTCACCGCGGAGGGGGTCACGGTCGATCGGCGCCGCTACCGCGTCGAGGTCGATGGCCAAACGGTCAATCTCACCAAGAGTGAGTTCCGGCTGCTCGATACGCTGATCCGCCAACCCGGCCGAGCGTTTGGGCGGAGCGAATTGGTCGATGCGGCACTCGGCGAAGACACGATGGTCTTGGAGCGGACGATCGACGTCCATATCCGCAGCCTGAGGAAAAAGTTGGGCGACCAAGCCGATCTGATCGAAACGGTCCGCGGGATCGGGTATCGGTTCGCCGAACCGGCCGACGAGGGCAGCGAAACGGCGTCCTGACCTGGTTGCCATTTCCTCGGCGCGGCATACTCTGGCTCGATCAGTAAGCTGACCGATCCCCGAACCGAGGCGCCTTGTGGTGAAGACGACCGCTGCGATTCCCGACCCGATAACGAAGCGACTCGGCGATGCCGGCCTGATCGCGGTCTTGATTATCGACGACGTGAACGACGCCGTCCCGGTCGCCCAGGCACTGCTCGACGGCGGCGTGACGGCGATCGAACTGACGATGAGAACTCCGGCGGCGCTCGACTCTGTACGGCGGATCGTCGCCGAGGTCCCCGCGATGACCGTCGGTGTCGGCACCGTCTTGACCCCGCGGCAGGTCGCTCAAGTTTTTGATGCGGGAGCCGCCTTCGCGGTCGCCCCGGGGATGAATCCGGCGACGGTGGCCGCAGCCCGCCAGGTCGGGTTGCCGTTCGCCCCCGGAGTCTGCACGCCGACCGATATCGAGTTGGCTGTCGAAGCCGGTTGTCGATTGCTGAAGTTCTTTCCCTGTGAGCCGTCGGGAGGACTGAAATATCTCAGTAGCATCGCGGCCCCGTTCGCACACCTCGGCGTCCGCTTCATTCCACTTGGAGGGATCGACGCGACGAATGCCGAACCCTATCTGGTCGATCCGCTGATCCACGCCATCGGCGGTTCCTGGTTGGCATCGCGGTCGGCGATTACCGACCACGATTGGCAAGGGATCACGGCTCGAGCGTCAGCCGCGACCGCTTTGGTCCAGCGGGTCCGCGACGAGCAAGCAGCGAGGACGAGCGACGGATGACTCGAATCGTGGCGCTCGGTGAAATCATGGCGAGGTTGTCTTCGCCGGGACATCTCCGGCTCGGACAATGCATGCCAGGCGAATTGGAGGTTATCTTCGCGGGTGCGGAGGCTTCGGTCGCGATGTCGATCGCGCACCTCGGCGGTGATGCGGCCTTCGTCACAGCGCTGCCCGACCACGCCATCGCGGATGCCTGCGTCGCCTCGGTCCGCAGCGTCGGGGTCGACACCCGCCAGATCCTCCGTACCGCAGCAGGCCGACTGGGGCTCTATTTCCTCGAAGCTGGCATCAATCAGCGGCCGGCCAAGGTGATCTACGACCGTGAAGGCTCGTCGATCGCGATCACTCCGCCGAGCGCGTACGATTGGGAAGCGATCTTCGCAAGCGCCGACTGGTTGGTGATCTCAGGGATCACACCGGCGATCTCGGCGGTCGGTGCCGAACTGACACGCGTGGCGGTTCACGAAGCGACAATCCGCGGCGTTCAAGTGCTGTGCGATTTCAACTACCGGGGCAAGCTGTGGCATTGGGACCCCGCCACGCCGCCGCGGCAACTCGCCGTACGCACCATCGCGGCCTTGATGCCGTCGATCGACCTGTTTGTCGCTGGCAGCGACGAGATGGCCGAGATTCTGGCGGTTTCATCTGGTGTCGATGCCGAGACTCCGTCGCGGGACGCCCCCTTCGCGGTGGTCGCTCGCCGGTTGGCAGAGCGGTTCCCCCGCCTCGCTCACGTAGCGACCACGGTCCGCAACAGCCATTCAGCATCGCGTCAGGAAGTCGGTGGGCTGCTGCTGGATGTCCGAAACGATCGGATTCACGCGGCCCCGCGGGCTGGCGCCATCGTCGACAAATCGGATGAACCGGCGAGCGTCGCGGACGAATCGCGGCTTCCCGGCGGTTACCTGATCGAGCAGATCGTCGACCGGATCGGCACCGGGGACGCCTTCACCGCGGGACTGCTGTTCGCGTTGACGACGCCGGAGTGGGCTGCCCCGGAGCGGGCGATCGCATTCGCAACTGCCGCGTATTGCTTGTCGCATTCGGTGCATGGCGACTTTCACTTTTCGACCCGTGAGGAGATCGAAGAATTGGTCGCCGGTGATACTTCGGGACGGGTACAACGGTAGGACCGTTCCTCAATCACTGCGGAAAAAAATCGCGGTAGGTATCGCGGAGTGACTTAAGTCCACCGATGAACACGCTGAGATCGTTTCCGTAAGCGAATAGCTGGCAGCCGAGTTCACGGCATAGCCGGGCGTGCTCGGGGCCGCGGGCGAGGATACCCCACGATTTCCCGTTCGCGGCGACGGCAGCGGATACACGGCGGAGTGCGTCGACACAGTTGGCGTGCAGGAACTCGCCGGGAACACCCAAGGCGACACTCAAATCGGCCGGGCCGACGAACAGGTGGTCGATTCCCTCGACAGCCGCGATCTGGTCGACGACCTCCAACGCCTCGGCGGTTTCGATCTGGACGCTTAACCAGCGATCGCGGTTGCAGTCGGCGATATGTTCGGCGAGCGGCCGGGTGGCGTAATCGCCTTCGAAATTACTGGCATTGAGCCCGCGTTGGCCCAGCGGTGGGAACTTAGCCCAGCGGACGACCTGCTCCACTTCACCGACATCGCGGACCTGGGCGGCCATGATCCCGCCGACTCCAGCTTCCATCGGTCGCATCACCGCGGCGTAATCGGTCGGAGCCAACCGCACATAGGAATCGAGCCCGACGCTGCGACAGGCCATCGCCAAGATTTCGATCTCGGCCTGATTCAGCGCCGCATGCTCCTCATCGATCCAAATCGCGTGATAGCCGCCGACCAACGCGGCCATTTCGATCAATTTCGGGGAAGGGATCGCCCCGACCGAAAAGACGTTGACCTGCTGCCCCGCGGCGAGCCGCGATTTGAGCGAATCCTCGAACGGCATAGCGGACACTGGTGGGTTCGGATGGGGGCCATCACGCCGTGGCTGACGTGACCGCTTGGATTTGACGGAGAAACAGATCGAGCGAAGCGGTGCGTTGATCGACTTGGGGGTGCATCGCCTGCATGATCGCCTTGGCCAACCGCGGGTCGAGGTTGGGGCGATAAGCGAGGATATCCTTGGGCGGTTCGGTATCGTGATGCAGCGCCGCCCGACCGTTGGTCAATACCGCCTGCCAGGGGAATTCGAAGGTACAGAGGCTGTAGCAACTGACGCCGAACGAGAAGATGTCGACGCGTTTATCGGTCGACCGACGACGGACGATTTCGGGCGACATGTAGAGCGGCGTCCCGGTCCGGTTGCCCGGTGCCATGAACGGTGGTGTCGCCGGGACGGTCAACCCGAAGTCGATCAGTCGGACGCCGGAATAATCGGGCAAACAGATGAAGTTTCGCGGACAGATATCACGGTGAATGAAGCCGCGTTCGTGGACATAGAGGATCGATTCGGCCATATTTCGAATCATCTCCAACCGCGATTCGGCGACCGCCTGCTCGTTGCGATCGGCGATCACTTTCTGCAACGTCGGCCCGTCGATGTACTGCATCACCAAGAACGGTTCGTTTTTGGTCGACACGCCAACCTCGTAGGTCTCGACGATCAGCGGGTGCTTCATTTGCAGGGCGATTTCGCCCTCGGTCGGCTTGCCGAGCCCTTTGAAGCGGGCTTCAAAAAATTCGACCTTCTCGAGATCGCACAATTTGACGCCGACGATCTCGCCATTCGTCCGATCGCGGGCAACATAAAAGTTACTCATCGTGCCGCTGACGCTCGAACGCAGCCGTTCAAACCGCGATTCGATGTTGACCTTGCCACGGATCACGCCACGAGCCCGGGGGGGCGTGGCACCATCGCCAGCCTTGGCCGCGTCTTTCGGCGACTTAGCAGAAGCCGCCTTGGTGCTCGCTCCTTCACCGCCAACCCGCTCGGCGGCCGCGGGGGCGGCATCGGGTCGTTCGGCCACGGACTTGCCATCGACCGATTTTCCGCGGGCTCCGAACAGCGACTTAAAGGACTCGATCAGGCTCATCGTCATTTACCACAATAATCGATCGCGCGAGCGATCTCGCTCTTGAGGTTCTGGCGGGTGACGATGCGGTCGATGTAACCGTGTTCGAGCAGGAACTCGCTGGTCTGAAACCCTTCGGGCAATTCGATACCGATCGTCGCTTTGATCGTTCGCGGGCCGGCGAAACCGATCAAGGCCTTCGGCTCGGCGAACACCAGGTCACCCAGTGAGGCGAAACTGGCCGCAACGCCGCCCATTGTCGGATTGGTGAGCACGCTGATGTACAGTCCACCAGCGGCGGCATACCGCGACAACGCCGCGGAAACTTTGGCCATCTGCATCAACGACAGAATCCCCTCATGCATCCGGGCCCCACCACCACTACCGCTGATGATGATCAGCGGCAGATTCTGCAGCGTGGCATGTTCGATCAGTCGGGCCAGGCGTTCACCGACGACCGACCCCATGCTGCCCATGATGAAAGCCGAATCGGTGACCGCGAAGGCGACCCGACGAGCCCGAATCATGCCGGTCCCGGTCAGTACCGCATCGGTCAATCCGGTCCGTTTTTGCTCGGAGACCAACCGTTGCGCATAGGGTCGACGGTCGGCAAATTGCAGTGGATCACTCGGCATCAAGTGTTCGTTCATCGACTCGAATGTGCCGTCGTCGAGTACCTGAGCGATCCGCTCGGCCGCCGAAACGTAGAAATGGTAATCACACTTGGGGCAGACATTCAGTCGGCTGGCGACTTCCTTGCGATAAACCGACGCGGCGCAGCCCGGACACTTGAGCCACAACCCCTCGGGGACTCCGCGTTTCTTCGGAGTCGACGGGCCGGTCGTGTCCGCCAACGATTCTTGAGCGACCGAACCGACGCCGGCCGCCGGAACGAGATTCTCAGTGGGCGTAGCCGCGAGGGCATCGCGAGCGGGGTCTGAATGAGAGTGAACGGGGGCCATGGGGCGATCGGGCACTGGGTCGCGCCGGGGGCAAGCGGAGTGGGTGTCAGCGGAACGTCAACCTCGACGATCGCACTGTGGCGAATTAGACGTCCATCCTAGCCATTGTGTCGCAAGTTTGCTGTACCGATTCTGATCGTGCAACGGATAAACCTGCGGTGAGATCACGAATTGACAGCGAGACCATTGTCGGATCGTCCCGCGGGGGCTACAATCCGTCTCCCGTTTCGCGGAGATGATGTGATTCGATCTGTCCTTGCCGGCCGATCGAATCCTGACGTAATCTTTCCGCTAGCCCCGAAAAGTAGATTGTCCGTCCCCGCAGACGTGAGGTTCCAGCCATGAAAGTTGTTAGCAGCATCGGTTCGCTCAAGCACCGACACCCGGACTGCCAGGTGGTCCGTCGCCGTGGCCGAATTTACGTGATTTGCAAGAGCAATCCTAAGTTCAAGGTCCGTCAAGGCAACGCCAAGACGAAAAAGACTCGGCGTTAAGGGCGTTGTTGGCGCCCGCAGCGGTCGCTGATTGACGATGATGCCAGCCGAATCGATTCGCGTTCGCGGTTGTCGCGTCCACAACCTCCGCGACATCGACCTCGATGTTCCCCGTGGCCGGTTGGTCGTTGTTTGCGGGAAATCGGGCAGCGGCAAAACAAGCTTCGCCCTCGATACGCTGTACGCCGAGGGCCAGCGTCGCTACATCGAAAGTTTTTCGGCCTACACCCGTCAATTTCTTCAGCGACTCGACAAACCCGATTGCGATTCGATCGAGGGGTTGCCGCCAGCGATCGCCGTGACGCGTGCTGGCGGTAGTCGAACCAGCCGTAGTACGGTCGCGACGGCGACCGAGGTCTCCGACCACCTGCGATTGCTGTTCGCCAAAGTCGCGACACTTCATTGCCACCTCTGTGGTCGTGAAGTTCACTCCCACGACCCCGCTTCGGCCGCTGAAGCGATTCGCCAGAGCGAACGCCCCGTCCGCTTGGTGATCGGTTTCGAATTGGTGCTGAGCGGCCGTGAGCAAGCCGCCGAAGTGCTGCTAGGGTTGCAGCAGGACGGCTTTCAAAGGCTGATCGTCGCCGGCCACCCGTTTCATTTGGCGGAGTCGCCACGCAGCGAATTGGCAAAAGCGATTCCCCGAGCAGGCACGACCGTGACCGTCGTGGTCGATCGGTTGTCGAGTGATACCGAGATCAGCCGGATCACCGAATCGCTGGAAACCGCCATGGCCGAGGGAGACGGTCGTTGCGTGATCTTGGCCGAACCGTCGTCGGATCAGCGGTCGGAGCCGGACGTCGAACTCTCGTTGCCGCTGCGCGTGGCCGAGCGTGGTCCGCTGGCCAACCCGAGCCTGGGGCAGTTTTCTGACTGGACGCGAACGGCGATCGGCGGCGGACGGCGTTGCCATCATTGCGAAATCGATTTTCCCGAACCGACTCAGCGGTTGTTCAATTTCAACCAACCGCTGGGTGCCTGTCCGCGGTGCGAGGGGTTCGGTGATATCGTCGAAGTCGATATGGACTTGGTCGTTCCCGACCCCCAGCGATCGATCCGCGAGGGAGCGATCGCGCCTTGGAACACACCCGCGTATCGGCACGAATTGGAAGAACTGCTGGCGTTGGCCAATGACTACGATCTGCCGGTCGACGTGCCGTTTAAGAACCTCAAGCAAAAGCACTTGAAGATCATCCACCAGGGCGTCGCGGCGCGCAGCTTTGGCGGTCTGGACGGTTTTTTTGCCTGGCTGGAACGCAAGAAATACAAGATGCACATCCGGGTTCTGCTCTCGCGGTACCGGAGCTACCGACGCTGTCCGGAGTGCGAAGGGCGGCGATTGCGTCCCGAGGTTCTCGCCTATCGAGTCGGTGGTCGCGACGTGTCGGAAGTGCTTGGCATGCGTGGCGATCAGTTGGCGGAGTTCCTCGCGTCGATCGATCTGCCGCCACGAGAGGGCCAAATCGCTCAAGAGCCGCTGCGACAAATCGCCCAGCGACTCGGCTATCTGGACCAGGTCGGCTTGGCCTATCTGCAGTTGGACCGAACCTTGCGGACACTCTCCGGAGGCGAGACCCAACGCGTCGCCTTGACCGCTGCCTTGGGCAGTTCGCTGGTCAACATGCTGTACGTGCTCGATGAGCCGACGGCAGGGCTGCACCCTCACGACGTCGGGCGATTGCGAGAGGCGATTGAGCGGCTGCGAAATCGTGGCAACACGGTGGTCGTCGTCGAGCACGAGGAAACTCTGATCCGGGTCGCCGACGAATTGATCGAGTTCGGTCCCGGTGCCGGCGAGGCCGGTGGCCAGGTCGTTTATCAAGGTGACCTGGCGGGGATGTTGGCCAGCGAGGCGAGTTTGACCGGCGATTTTCTCGCCGGACGCCGGGGTGGCAGCCTGATCGATCGCCAGCCGAGAGAACCGAACGGCTTCTTGCAAGTCCGGGGAGCCAGCGGGCACAACCTGCGGCGGATCGACGTCGATTTTCCGCTCGGCGTGCTCTGCCTGGTCACCGGCGTTTCTGGCAGCGGCAAAAGTTCACTCGTCCAAGATACGCTCTATCCCGCCGTCCGCCGCTTGTTGGGATTGAGCGGCCCAACGCCTCTGCCGCACGAATCGGTAATCGGCAGCGGCGGCTTGAAACACTGTGAATCGGTCGATCAGGCACCGATCAGCCGCAGTCCGCGGAGCAATCCGGTCACGTACGTCAAAGCGATGGACGCGATCCGGACTGTGTTCAGTGCGACGGTCGAAGCGCGGACTCGCAATTTCGGGCCGGGGCATTTCAGCTTCAATAACGAGTTGGGACGCTGCCCGACCTGCCAAGGCGACGGCCAGTTGACGATCGACATGCAATTCTTGGCCGATGTATCGATGCGTTGCCCGGCTTGTCGCGGAAGTCGCTATCGCGACGAAATCCTGCAGGTTCACTACCGCGACCGCTCGATCGCCGATGTCTTGTCGATGTCGGTCCGCGCCGCACATGCATTCTTTCGCGGTCACGACAAGGTCCGGCAAAAATTGCAACCGTTGATCGATGTCGGACTCGACTACCTGCCGCTCGGCCAGAGCGCCACAACGCTCTCCAGCGGCGAGGCACAACGGCTTAAGTTGGCCGCCTTTTTGGCGACCTCGGCGCGACGTCCGACTTTATTCGTACTCGACGAACCGACGACCGGTCTGCATTTCGCCGATATTGTCAAACTCTACGACTGCTTCGACGCATTGATCGCCGACGGCCACTCGTTGGTCGTCGTCGAACATAATCTGCAATTGATCGCGGCCGCCGATTACTTGATCGATCTCGGGCCGGGGGCAGCCGACGAAGGTGGTCGGGTAGTCGTTGCCGGGACTCCACGGAGCGTGTCGCGAGAGCCCGCGTCACGGACCGGCGAGGCGCTCCGCCGATCGTTCGCGAACACCGACGAAATGGTGAAATCGGATGGGTAACACCGCTGACCAACCACCACTCGATCGCTCGCGCGATGATGCCCAAGACGACGGAAAAAACGCCGCCGATCGAGCGGCGGTTTGGCCCGCCGCCGATTCGTTGGCCGATGCTTGTCGCGTCGCCCCGCCTCACCCCGCGGTGATCGACGAGGACGCATTGCAGCGAGCGTGCCGGATGAGCCAGCTGCGGCGGAGCGGCCCCGGCGGCCAACATCGCAATAAGGTCAGCACCGCGATCAGTTGGTCGCACCAGCCGACAGGGATCTCGGCCGAAGCGAGTGAGAGCCGCGATCAAGCACGCAACCGCCGCGAGGCGTTGCAGCGGTTGCGACTGCGGTTGGCGATCCGGGTACGAACCGATTCGACCACCGGCCAGGTCGCGGGTGGCTCCCCGGAAGAAGCCCGAATCCGGACAACCTGGTCGGATCGCAAACTGAAGGTGTCCGCACGGCACGCCGATTATCCGGCCGTTCTCGCCCTGGTGCTCGATGACCTCCACCGCAGTGGCGGCCAACCGAGCCTGGTGGGGCGAATGTGGCAGGCATCGACAACGGCTGTCGTCTCGCTGGTCGCCCAGACTCCGCCGGCTATGGTCGAAGTCAACCGATGGCGTGAGCACCACGGGCGTCGCGGGCTGCGAGGCTAACGCGGCGTCAATCCATCCCTGGGACCCACAGCTTGCCGGCCGCGGGGCTCGCGGGCGACTCGGGGGCCGCCGCTGGCGGAGCCGACCCGCCGCCGGGCGTCCAAATCCCCGTGCCTTGTTCCGCAGCCGGTGCCGCCGAGCGGCGCGGCATTTCGCCGCGTGGTGAACCATCGGGATTGATCAATCCCATCGATACAAGCAATTGCTGGAGCGCCGCCATGACGTCCTGGCGGTCCCGATAATCGGACGTCAACGTACGGACGACATTCTGGAATCCGGTCGGATCGCCACTGCGGGCTCGCAACGGCAATTCCATCAGCAGCAGAGCCGCCAGATCGCCACCCGAGCTTTCGAATTGACGCTTGGCCTCGGCGAGCAACTCGAGGGCCTTCGCCGGCGATTCCTCAAGCTCGATCAACAGCATGTAAGCGTTGTCGCGAAGTTCGGTATTATTCAGCGAATCGCCACGATCGAGGATCTCATGGGCGACGCGTCGCAGCACCGAGGAATGTTGCAACATTTGAGCCCGCTGCATCAGGAAATACAGTCCTTCGGCGTCGAGCTGATCGACGGCGACCCGCGCCAGATCGCAATTTTCGACCTCCTCCAGATCGTCCGAAGTTTTGGCATTGATCATCGCCAACGGGGTGACCGCGGCGAGTTCCCGGATTTCGCTCAGCAAATCCGGATCGCGACAGATCGGTTCGGCATTTTCGAGCACACGGAGCACGGATTGACGTTGGAGTTGCAACGAATCGTCGCCGGCGACGGCCTTCAGTGAACGACCACCGAGCGCCGGCAATGGTTGCGACGCCAACCGCCGTGCGTATCGCGATTTCTGAAACTCGGCCAAGGCTTGATCGAGTTCGTTGCGGGCGGCAGTCCGCTTGAACATCGCCGCTCGCGGCTCGCTGACCATGATGAACGGGGCCGGATTGGAAGCGGTCTCGTGCCAATCGTGCTTTCCGAGCGCATCGGACAACGTACTACGCACGACTTCCAAGAACATCGGCTGAACCGAGGGGACCTCGACCCGCGCGGCGCGATCGGTCTGCTTGCCAAAGACCAAGGCGACCGCCAACGTTTCCGATAACGTCTCGCCATTGAGCGGTGTATCCTCGGCCGGCAGTTCCTGATCGAGAATTTGGAACGCCGAGCGGGGCGCCACCTCATCATCGTTTTCGACGAAATTGCGCAACAACTGTTCGGGCAATTGTTCGAACAGCGGACTAGCCTGCATCGCCATTTCGACTTCCGAAACCTGGTCGATGTCAGCCTTCAGCGTCATCAATTCGACCGACAGTTGCGGCATCTTAGGATCGATCAACCAGCTCATCGCCAGCCACTTACCCCGCTCGTCCTCGTCGAGTTGTTGGCAATCGGCGAGTTTGGCGAGTGTTTCGGATTGAGCCGTCGCGTTGGCCCGCCAAATCGCGCAGGAGAGCAACCCGGAGAGGATCGACGGTTCGCCTGGATAAGCCCGTGCCAGTGAAGCGAACTTGGTTTCCGCCAAGGCGATCCGATTGCCACGTAGCAGTCCGAGCGCTTCATCGAATCGCTCGCCCCACTCCGCGTCGTCGGGACGTTGCTGTGATGGCGGCAAGACTTTCAGCAGATGACTGACCGCCGGGCTGGTGTTGAGTTCGCGGAGAACATTGGCGGCCGTCTGACCACCGTCGAAACCGTCGGCGCTGAGCGCCAGCGAGCAGTAGCCGCGGGCACTGAGGAATTGCCCTGTGTTGGCCAGTGCGTAGGAGAGCACCGAGACAATCTCGAGTACGAACGAATCGACCTCGCCGCTGCTCTCGGTCAACGCTTCGAGAACCGATTCGGTGGCGTCGGCGATCTCGTTGCGGAACACCTGCGAGGCCGCTCGCTGGGTTAACGCCAAGGGATTGGTCGGCTGCAAGCGGACGAACCGTTCGGCATTTTCCCGCAGCGAATCGTATTCGCGGAGGTCCAACAGAATCCGTCCCTTGATCGCCAAGGCCCAAGCCGCGTCGGGGTGTTCCTCGAGCACACGATTGATCCGATCGAGCGC
>SKZY01000114.1 GCA_007127095.1 Planctomycetaceae bacterium | reverse complement strand
TTATTGTAGCTGCTGGACGTCATCCGGCCAGCGTCATCGTACCCGCGAGTGTCGATCGTGGTCGAATCGACCGCCAGCGTGGCAAGTTGCCCGCGAACCGTATAGCCCCGCGTTAATTCGCTGCCGTCGGGGTAGATCAGCTTGGACACTCTTCCGGCGGCGTCGTACTGCGTCGTCGACGTGTAGGTCTGGCCGGAGATCGTCTCCACGATCAGTTCACCGACCCGGTTGTAGGCGTACTGGGTGCTGTCATCCAACGGATCGGTTACTTTTATCAACCGGTCAAGGTAATCGTACTCCGAAACAGTCGTTAGGTTGTTGGGGTCGGTGATCGAGATCTCGTTGCCATTGGCGTCGAAAGCATAGGAGGTCACCTTGCCCAGCGGATCGGTTACCGAGACGCGGCGACCGGCTGCGTCGAAGCTAGTCGTGATCGTCTCACTCAGAGCATTGGCGACTATCGTTTGCTCACCGGCGTTGCTGTAGCCGTAGGTCGTTGACTGAGCAAGCGGATTGGTGGATCGGATCAGTCGTCCCAGCGGGTCATAGCCGCGAGTCCAGACTTCCTCGTCCGGATCAGTCATTGAGACCATATTGCCAGCCGCGTCAAAGGCATAAAGTCGAGAGTGTTCCAGTGGGTCGATCTCGGAAGTTCGGCGGCTCAGCGAGTCGTATTCGAACTCCTGGTACTCCATCGCACCGGCCGGTTCCTGGCGAAGCAGGTTGTTGCCTTGATCATAGGTGCGGTCCTGGGTCTGCTGGCCAGTGACGCTGCCGGTGCTTGGATCGACACCATGGCGGATCGTACGGTAGATGCGGCCCCGGTTGTCGTACAGCGTTTCGTCACGGCTCAGCAACTGCCCACTGTCCGATCCGTCGCGACGCTCGGTCATTACCACGCGGTCGAGGTTGTCGTAGAACTGCTGCTCGTAGAAGTCGAGCTCGCCATCTATTTCCGTCCTGCGGTTCCGCCAATCGTAAAGATACTGGGTAACGCGGACCGTTGAACCGGTGACGTGCTGGGTTTGCTTTGTCAGATTCCCATCGCCACCTGCGGCTCCGCCGTCGTATTCGTACTCGCTCATCAGCAACATGTCGTTGCCACTGGCCCCGCCGCCGGTCGGATCGAGTGCCGTGGCACCGGTGTCATCGATGCCGGCGTAGCTGGCTACCACTTGGCTACGGACGTCAAAAACGTCGGTCCTGATTGTGCCGCCGGGGGAAAGCGTACGGTTCAGCCGCTTCATCGAGTCGTAGCCGTAGCTCGTTTCGTTGTAATTCGCTCCGGAGACGTCTGAGCCGCTGGCGGGAATGTCGTGATAGACCCGCGTCGAGGCGAGCAAGCAGCAGTCGGAGTAAAGCTGGGTGGTCCAGCGGACATAGCTCGACTGAGGGAAACTAGGTTCATCCGGCTGAAGTGTGCGCGGGCAAATGTTGCATGCTAGTCGATCCTGTGTACTACACGAGCCATACCCGCCGCCAACGGCTGAAATCCGGAACTGGCACGACAAGCTGTGGTTGCTTCTTGGGCACCATTGGATACAGCTTGCAGATGACCTCTGCTTTGCTGTGATACTCACTCTCAACGAATCGAATAGCATTCAGGTTGCACCTATGGAAGCGGTCGATTATACCTGTCAATCAAATGATTTAGTGTGGCCTCCTCACACGATCCAGACTTGGACGCTATCGTCTGACCTCCCGCCCCACACCGCGAAACTCTCTGCGAGTTCCGCTACATCACAACCCTGGGAACACCTGCTCCCGATTCATTTCGGCATCGCCGATCGGATCGAAGCTGGCCAGGAACGCATAGGCCGATAACGAGGTGTGCGTCGACAGATTGGGCGGTGATTCGCCCAGCCAATCGTCGGCCGTGCCCGTTAGGCCAAACTGCAACGACGCGACCCTCCCCTAGCTGTTGTCCATCCCTCCCAAGGGAGGATTCTTTTTATTTCGCTGATGTTGACATGGCTTGTGTAGATAACGATGCCCAAGGGAGGGTGTCTTTTGTTTTGCTGGTGTTGACTTGGGTTGTGTCAATGCTGCTGGAGCCGTGACGTTTTTTTCTTGGGCTTACAGCAGCTCGCTGGCGACGGAGTCGGCCATTAGGAGCCCGGCTTCGGTGAGCCGGTGGTGGGTGCCGCTGATCTCGATCCAGCCTCGGTCGTGACAACGCGCGAGCTCCGCCCGTTTCAACTCGATGATCGAGATTCCCGTTTCTTGACCGATCTGTTCGAGATCGACTCCGCCGAGTAGCCGGATCCCGAATGCCGCCCGCTCGCATGCCCACTGACGCGGCGTGATCGCTTCCGATTCGGCAATCGGCGATTCGCCCCGCCGTAGTTTGGCGATGTAGGTCGTCGGACTGCGATGATTGACTTCTCGTCGCCCGCCGACAAACCGTGCCGCACCGGGGCCGATCGCGTACCAGCCGCGACCCTGCCAATAGGCGAGGTTGTGAACGCAGCGGGATCCGTCGCGGGCGAAGTTGCTGATCTCATAATGTTCCCACCCGGCCTCCGCGGAGCAGCGACGGGCGTCTTGGTACATCTGCAAGTCGTCGGCTTCGTCGACTTCGCAGAGTTCGCCTCGCAACCGTCGATTCCAGAACTGAGTCCCTTTCTCAAATGTCAGCGAGTAGGTCGATAGGTGTTGGATCGGAAGCGCGAGCGATTGTTCGAGATCGCGTCGCCACGACTCGGGCGTTTCTCCCGGCGCGGCAAAGATCAGGTCGATCGAAACGTTGCCGATTCTTTCGGCGGCCAACTCGATCGCTCGGCAGGCCGATCGTCGGTCGTGACTGCGCTGCAGCAGACGCAGCTTATCCGTCGAGAACGACTGGATGCCAAGGCTGATCCGGTTGACGCCGCGGTCAGCCAATTGACGGAGCAACTCGGGCGTGATGTCTTCCGGATTCGCTTCGGCGGTACATTCGCCGCCGGCGGTCAGCGGGAACCGATCGTCGAGCAGATCGAACAGGCGATCGAGCTGGCGCGGAGGCAGTCGGGTCGGTGTCCCGCCACCGATAAACCGGGTATCGACCGGTGCCGGCGCCGGGTGCGTCTGGAGTTCGATCGCCAGCGAGTCGAGGAACGGATCGGCGAGCTCGAGCCGTCCTGGCAGGACCGAAAAGTTACAGTAGCCGCAGCGGTGTCGACAGAACGGTACGTGAACATAAAGGCTTCTCGGAATCGGCCATTCCCGCGGATGTTCGGCCGCATCCGGCAGCGAAGCTACCGGATGCGAAGATTCATTCGGCGTCGCCGCGTCATCGGGCGGAACCGCGGCCGAACGATCGCTTAGAGCCACAATTTGAGCCGTCCGTCGAGCATGTCGGGCAACCGTTTGGCGACCCAGCGTTTGATTTGTGCATCGCTACAGCGGGTACTGAAATGGCTGGCCAAGATCACGTCGTTCTGGAACCGGTCGCGGCGGTCGTGAAAGTCGTCGAGGTGCATGTGACCGTGTTTGTGGATCTTTTCGCGGCGATGCATCGGGGCGACGAAGGTCATCTCGGTGATCAAAATCTTGGCTTCGTACATCTCGGGGTTGTCGTCCAGACCGGCCGGCGACGTGTCGCCGGTGTAGGCGAAGATCGGTACGCGTGTTTCGCGGGTCACCTCGGTCCCGCCGAGTCGCAGGTCGCGGATTTCGCTACCCGAGAGCGATTGGTACTCGGGTTTCAATTTGTGTCGCCGCTGTTCGATCAGGTAGCCGACCGATTCGACGGTGTGGCGGGTCCGAAGTGCGGTGACGAGCCATTCGCGGCCGACTTCGATTTCGTCGCCGTCGCGGATCGGTTCGAGTTCGCAGGGCATCCCGCCGCGGTCGAGTTGGACGAACGCCTTGAGCAATCGCCAGCAGGGGTCGATCGCCGCTTCGGGCAGGTAGATCACCGGCGGATCCATCTTCATCATCCGTCGCCGCGAGACGTACGACGGGATCGCCGCGATGTGGTCGAGGTGGGTGTGGGTGATGAAGCAGATCGGCGTACCGATGAAGTCCCAGGGTTGGCCACCGAGGTCGAAGATCAATTTCAGTTCGTTGATCCGCCAATAGCTTTGCACCGCCGCCCGCGACCAGCCTTCGATCGTGAACTCGCCAAACACTGCTCGCTTCAGAGGGACATTTTCAACCATCGGGACGTTGGCGATCGCTTTCTTGGCGGGGCAATTGTGGCGGGAGTCTTTTTTCCGCGGACCGACTTTCGTGGACAGCGGAATGGGGAACAGGGATCGGGATCGGGGTCGGGGGGGGGGTCGGGGAACGGAAATCAGAGATCGGGGTTAGAGCCTATCCCTTCGGCCGAGAAATGACCACTGCCGTTTCTTGGCTGTATCCTGGCGACGATTTTCGCTAGGCTCTGAAAATATTTGGTCCGTCCGTCCGCTTGTCGCCATCCGAGGCCGCTGATGAATCCGCCTGCCCCCGCCGAAGGCCGCTGGGTCGATGTCGAGTTCGATTGTCTGCCGCTGCGCTCGGTGACGCGGGTCGATGTCCCGTTCGACGCGTCGCCGGCCTATGAGCAGTTCGTATTGCGAGTGAAAGCGGCGTTGGAAAAGCACGGCGCCCACAACGCTTATTACCTCTATTCGGCCAGCTGCACGTTTCACCTGACCAATGACCCCCAGCAGGGGACGGTCCGTTACTCGGTCGAGGGCGTCGTGTTGACTGACACCGAGGACCGCAAGTCACGCGGTTGCGATTTGACGGTCAGTTTGGCGGAGGAAACCTGTCCTTGGTTGACCGAGCCGATCGTCGATTTCTTGGCCGAGTCGGTGCGGCACGCGGTGATGGTCGAGTTCGATCGCTACATCTTGGCCGGCGACCTGGAAAAGACCCGGATGCGGATCGAACGGGTACGGGCGGAAGCTGAGGCGACAGGCGGGTTTATCGGGATGCACCTGTGAGGGCTGGCCGCCGGCGTTGATCGCGGCACGATCCGATAGTCGGTTTTCCGGCAGCGGTCGCTCCGCTCGATCTTCAGGACGCATGAGCGACGATCCGCCAGCAGCGATGAACTTTGCGGTTGCGGTAATTGGCGGGAACGGTCTGGTTGGTGATCTCGTGGACGTCGGCGGCAGGCAGATCGGCGGCAGCGAACTTGAAGCCGCGGAAATTGTTGGAGTAATAGATCACCCCGCCCGGCGTCATCCGCCGCAGCAACGATTCCAACAGCGGCAGGCTGTCGCGTTGCACGTCCCAGTGCCGGTCGGTCCGCTTGCTGTTGGAAAACGTCGGCGGGTCGACGACGGCGAGGTCAAAACGGGGCTTTGGCGGCAGGTCGTTAACGAAGCTGACCGCGTCGCTGCGGACGAAGCTGTGGGCGGGCGATTCGAAACCGTTGAGTTCCATGTTTCGCCGGGCCCAATTCAGATAGGTATTCGACCAGTCGACCGTCACCACCTCGGCGGCCCCGCCGGCGGCGGCGTAGACCGAAAACGCGCCGGTGTAGGCGAACAGGTTGAGCACTCGGCGGTCGGCGGCGACGTCGCGGACCATCCCACGGGTGATGCGGTGGTCGAGGAACAGTCCGGTATCGATGTAATCCGACAGGTTGACCAGGAATTTGAGTCCTCCTTCGGCGACCTCGATCTCGTAGCGGTTGCGGGCGACCTGTTCGTGTTGGGTGCTGCCGATCTGGCGTTGACGTCGTTTCAGAAACACCTTGTCGGGGGCGATCAGCAGCGTTTCGGCCGCCACCGCGGTCATCCGGTCGAGCCAAGCGTCGTGTTCGGCCGGAGTCCGGTCGTGGGGCCGATCGTATTCGGTCAGGTGCAGATGGTCGTGGTAGCGATCGACGACCAGCGGGATTTCGGGGATATCGCGGTCGTAGAGCCGGAAACAGGTGATCCCCTGTTTAGTCGGCAATCGGCGGAGGTGACGAGCGAGCTTGGTCAGCCGGTTGGCGAACAGCGTCGCTTGGATCGGTGTGCGATCACCCGCGGCAGTGGAGTTCGCGCGGGGTTCACCGTCGCGAGCTGCATCAGCGGAGTCGCTAGTGGGGGGCTGATTGCCGCTCGGATCATTCATCGCCGGCGGCTTTCTCGAAGACTCGGTCGTAGATCCGGTGCGTTTTGGTCTTGCGCCCACCGGCCCTGACGATCGTGTTACGGCTCAGCGAATTGCTCTCCAACACCCACGAAAATTCACCGACCTGGATACCGAAGGTGACGGCATCGGGCAGGACGCGGGCGAGTGTGACCAATCCGAGCCCCCACTTTTGGTACTCAGGCAGCACGTTGGAGCTGATCATCCGCAGCCGTTTGAGCCGCTTCTTTTGCAGCAGGATCCGCAGCCAGCCGAAGGGGAACAGATTACCGTTCATCTTCTTGATCAACGGGTTGTAGTCGAGCAGGCCGAAGCCGGCGCCGACGGGTCGGCCATCGATCTCGGCGATGCTGGTCATCGCGGGGACGATCAGGTGTTTCAGCCCTTTGGCCTGGTGGTCGATTTCGGCCGTGGAGAGCGGCACGTAGCCCCAGGTGCCCTGCAGCGATTCATTGTAGATATGCAGGAAAGTACGGACATCGGCGTCAAAGTTTTTCGGATCGATCGGACGACAGGTGACTTGGAAACGCCGTGTCGCCTCTTCGATCACGAAGGCGAGTTTCGGGTCGAGCGTTTCCAGCATGTCGATCGACGCTTCGTAGCTGAACAGGTCTTGGACTTTGGCGAATCCACAACGGACCAACAGCGATTCGTAGTAATCTCGGTTGTAGGGGATCATAAAAGTCGGGGGCGTATCAAATCCATCGACCAACAGCCCGCAGTCGTAGTTGAGACTGGGGTTAACCGGCCCCCGGACGGCGTTCAGCCCTTGGTCGCGGAGCCAGGTTTCGGCGTGGAAGAAGAGTTCGCGTGCCGCTTCGACGTCGTCGTGGCATTCGAAAAAGCCAAAAAAACCGATCCGATCACCATAGCGTCGGTTATGGCCGTGGTTGACGATCGCGACGACGCGACCGACCACCTCGCTGCCGCGGGTGACGATGAACGCTTGGCAGCGGTTTTCGTCGTAGAACGGGTGAGGACGGAATCCGACCAATTCGTCCTGGACACTCCACAACGGCGGCACCCAGTTCGGGTCACCGGCATAGATTTGGCGTTGGAGTTTATTGAAGAGGCGTCGGTCGGCCTTCGTTTCGACGGCACGGCATTGCGGCGATGGGGACATCAAGCGGTCGGACGGTTGTTGAGCAAAGGGGCGGTTCTGTCACAATACGACCCGTAGGATAACAGTCTGGCCCCGTAAAAGCAGTTGCCGTGCCCACGCCGACGACGATTTCTAGTCATCAAAACCCGTTGATCCGTCAGGTGTTGCGACTGCGTGACAACCGTTGGCGGCAGCGTCAACGGGCCGTCTTGGTCGACGGCGTGCGGGAGATCCGGCGAGCGATCAGCGGTGGGCTGCGGTTGCGGCATCTGTTCGTCGCCGAGGCGGAGGCCGAGAACGACGAAGCAGACGAATCACAGCGGAACACCGATACTCGGCGGTTGGTGGCAGCGGCTGG
>SKZY01000030.1 GCA_007127095.1 Planctomycetaceae bacterium | reverse complement strand
TATCTGCTGGTACCCGACGGCGAAGGGCCGTTTCCGGCTGTGATTACCGTCTATTACGAACCCGAGTCGGCGATCGGCCGCGGCGCCGAATTGCGTGATTTCGCGTTGCAGTTGACCCGTCGTGGGTTTGTCACGCTGTCGCTCGGTACCACCGAAGCGACTGCGGCAAAGACCTACGGGATCTATCACCCGAGTCTTGAAGACGCCGAGGTCGAGCCATTGTCGATGCTCGCCTACGCCGCCACAACCGCACGGCGGGCGTTGGCAGCCGAGCCGGCCGTCGATGCCGCCCGGATCGGGATCACCGGCCATTCCTTCGGTGGTAAATGGGCGATGTTCGCATCCTGTCTCGACGATCGCTTCGCCTGCGCCGCCTGGTCCGACCCCGGGATCGTATTTCAGCAGGATCGGCCGAGCATCAACTACTGGGAACCGTGGTATCTCGGCTATCACCGCCAACCCTGGCGGCGGCGTGGGTTGGTTACGCCGGACAATCCGGCCCACGGCAGTTATCCTAAATTACTGAGTCAGAAACGCGATCTGCACGAACTGCACGCGCTGATGGCCCCCCGTCCGTTCCTCGTTTCCGGCGGTTCAGAAGACCCCGAGTCGCGTTGGGCGCCGCTGGGACACACGGTCGCCATCAACCGGTTGCTCGGAGTCGAAAATCGGGTCGGGATGTCGAACCGCCCCGAGCACTCACCGAATCCCGAGTCGAACGCAGTGATCTACGACTTTTTCGAACACTTCATCGGCGATTGACACCTTGCGGAGTTCTCGTAGACTACGCCCTCAGAATTGCGGCGGAGTAGCTCAGTTGGTTAGAGCACCGGCTTCATAAGCCGGGTGTCACCGGTTCAAGTCCGGTCTCCGCTACTGACAGAACCCCGGAAAGCATTGGGAAAACGCCATTTTCACCAGTGTTCTCCGGGGTTTTTTCGTTTCCGTGCGTGCTTCTTGCATGCTCCTTGCTGTGCCGGGGTTTGTGCCGCTTTTGAGGCCAACTGTGCCGGATTCTGTGCCGCGCTGATCGAACCGTCCAACGCTCGGGCGAAATGTTCCTCAGTGGCAAGCAGGTAGTGCCGCGTCGCGACCTTCGGCGAATTGCCCAGCCACTTCGCCACGACGTGAATCGGGAACTCCTCGGCAAGCTCCGTCTCCCGATCCGCTCCGAAGTGCTCAACCCAGCTATCCTCATCGTTGTGGGGCGTTACGGAGTGCAATGGGATGAACGATACGTCTGGGATTGAACGGCTGCCACAGGGCTACGAGCGATACCGACACCGTAACCCAGGCCTCGCGGCTTGGGTTGACTGTTTTGATCGCACACCTGCTTTACCTCGGCATCGGCTGATTTTAAAACTGCGGTAACATCCCCAATCGTGTGTTTTTGCTGTTACATCTTTCGGAGCATCTTCATGCCTCTGTCTCAGCTTCCGGAACTGACACTTTCGAGCTCTGCTATGTCCGTATTGGAGGCCGCCGAACGCAGCGGACGGCTGACACTGGTCGGGTCGGTAGAGGAGCTTGTGGAGCTTGCTGTCCCTCGGGAACAATGCGATCCGCAAGGATACTTTACGGTCGGTTATGACGTCCCTGGCCGCGGCTACATCCCAGAGGCACGCGTCTGCCGTGTTCGCAATGGAATCTCGGCTAATTACCTGGAACCCTACATGCGGCGGCGTGATCCCGACTGCATGGTCATTGCGGATGATACGGCGACCGATAAGCCGACGTTCGAGGGGCGGTTTGGACGGGATTTTGGTGAATTGCGTACCGAAACACTCGATTGGCTCAAAACACAGCCTTTGGCTTGCTTCTTTTTTGAGTCGGGATTGCCAGGTTTTGCGCTCAACGCCTTGGCCATCTGCCCTGCTAATGCGGGATTTTTTGGGCTCGGCTTGGCCATGTTGCAGGGCATTGTGCCGCTGGAAAAGATTCGCCAGTTGGGGGCTGACTACTATCATGGGGCGATCGTCTACACGGCTCCGGTTTTCCGGCACACGCACTTCGACGGCAAGCAGGTCGTCGTTCATAACCGCCGATTCGAGGACGCCGGACTACACGAACTGTTCAGTTATAACCTCTATCCTGGACCGTCGGCGAAGAAAGGCGTCTACGGTATGTTGCTCGCGCTTGGCGAACGCGCAAAAATTCCGTGGACGACGGCTCACTGCTCTACCGTCCAGGTGATTACCCCCTACGACAATACCACCACCATCATGCATGAGGGTGCCTCGGGCGGCGGTAAAAGTGAAATGCTGGAGCAGATGCATCGCGAACCGGATGGCCAGATTCGCTTAGGGACCAACACTGTCAGCGGGGATACGCGGTTTGTGACGATTCCTCGCGGTTGCGAATTACGGCCCGTCACCGACGACATGGCGTTGTGTCATCCCGAGTTGCAGAAGGCGAACGGACGCTATCAGCAACTGTCGCTGATTGACGCCGAGCAGGGGTGGTTCATCCGCGTGAATCACATTACTAGGTATGGGACTGATCCTCACCTAGAGGGTTTGGCGACTCATCCACCCGGCCCGCTGTTGTTCCTGAACATCGACGCCCATCCCGGCTCCACGGCTCTGATCTGGGACCACATCCATGACGAACCGGGAAAGCCCTGTCCTAACCCGCGGTTGATCATGCCACGGAATTACGTCCCTCGAGTGGTCAACGAGGCGGTTACCGTAGGTATTCGTAGTTTTGGAGTCCGCTGTCCTCCCTGCCGACGACAGGAGCCGACTTACGGGATCCTGGGGATGTTTCACGTGTTGCCGCCTGCGCTGGCGTGGCTGTGGCGATTGGTGGCCCCGCGTGGCCACGGCAACCCGTCGATCGTGGCCCAAGGTGGCATGCAGTCCGAAGGGGTCGGCTCCTACTGGCCGTTCGCGACCGGACGCCGCGTCGACCAAGCGAATATCTTGCTGCAGCAAGTTATCGATACGGCAACCACGTTATTCGTACTCATCCCCAATCAGCACATCGGCAGTTGGGAGGTCGGTTTTGCGCCTCAGTGGATTACCCGCGAGTACCTGGCCCGCCGCGGCACGGCCATGTTTCGAAAGGAAGAACTGCTGCCGTCGCGGTGCCCAATCCTTGGTTACCACCGTCATTCGATCCAGGTTGAAGGGCAAACGATCGGTCCTTGGTTTTTTGACGTCTCCGCGCAGCCTGAGGTGGGTGAAGAAGCCTACCATGTCGGTGCGAAGCAATTGACGGACTTTTTTCATCAGCAGATTCGCACCTTCCAGGTGCCGGATCTGGACCCGCTGGGTAAGCAGATGATCGAAGCCTGCCTCGACGGTGCCTCTTTGGAGCAGTACGAAGCACTCACTCCCGATGTTGCGACAAAATAGATCGAGCGGAAAATAAGCTTCTGAAACCTTTTGTCCCCGGCACCCGAAGGGCGAGTTATTCGCAATAGGTGCCGGAGACTTTTTTCCCTCACATTGCTAAACAGTGACCGGCGACCTTTCATCCTGATGCGACCGCGACGACTGTCGTCGGTCGCGCGAATTTCCGGATGACGTCATCCATGGCGGCCGTATCAGTAGCAGCAATGCGAGAGGTACGAGAAAATGCGTTGCCCGTAGTAGTACGTCGGGGTAGGCTCCCCAGCCGAATGCGGTCATCCGCGATGACGCGGTGACCAGTCCCCAGAAGGCTGCCCACCCCAGAAACAGCGGGTTCCAGCTCAGCAAGATCGCGATCGCGACGACGACATCGACCACGCCGATGCCCGTCAAAATTCTCGTCACCAAGGTTTCATCGAGCCAGACGTCGAATTGCCTGGCCCCGGTCCCGATGACCAGATCGATGAAACGGGGATGATGCTGCCAAGCTTCGCAGCCATGCGTGAAAAACACCACGGCGACGGCGAAGCGGAGCAGCAAGGCACCCGTTCCAAAGGAACCGGCTCGCCAACCCGCCAGCGTTTCGGACCGAGTCGACGATTCAGCTCCTTGCAGACAACCCGCCAAGACGAGCGGGGCGAACAGCGGCGTTCCGTAGCGAAGTGCCGCGGCGGCCGGCGACCAATGCGAAAACGGCTGCCCCCCGACGTGGACCGACAACACGGCTTCCAGCAGCAGGTACAACCCCGCCGGGATCATCCACCAGGCGACCGAACGCCATATCCCGGCCAACGCCACACCCAACCCCGTCAACCCTGCGATCGCCATCAGCCAAACGCGCTCCGTCTGAGCCAATCGCTCGTCCGGCCAGCCCCAATCGAGGAACAGAAAGGCGTTCAGTGCCGTGCCGTCACCACGAAAGGTCTTCACGGCATGGGCCAAAACGGTCAGCCCCACACTCAAGCAGAGCAACCAACGAACCGACTTCGTCAAGGCGACCGGCTCGGGCCTGAAACGCGATGTCAGGAACATGAAAACGGAACTGCGCGAAGGGAGTGGGAAAATGGCGCCGTGCCGGCGACACCCCGACACCGTCTGGATCGTACCGAAAAACTATCGTCAGCGCGGGCGAGCGGCTATCCTATTGTCGGATTCCACCGTTGGCGCCGCCGCGTTGGTCGGTCGCCGCGTTAGCCGGTCGCCGCGTTAGCCGGTCGCCAAGGCCTCTGCCGGCTCGATCGGTCCCCGAACCCAACAACACCCACGTCACTATGAATCAGTCCGGTTCCAATCTCGCCAATCTGTTTCGCTCGCTGCGCTGCCTCGCGATCGTGGCACTTTTTCAGCTGTCGGTGATCGGCTTGCTGAAAGCGGAAGATCCGATCGGTGACACCGCCGAGCGGGCGGCTCGTCCGTTCATGCACTTCCGCGTGATGTGGATGCACAACCCACAACACGAAGCCGTGATCAGTTGGTCGACTGCGGCGGCCGGGACTGACCATCGTGTGCATTACGACACGCAGCCTCGCGCCGGCGTCTTGAGCGATTACGCGGCAACCGCGATTCCCTTCAAGTCGGGTCGCTACACGATGCTGGATAGCGACGCCGGCACCCCGCCCGCTCATTACCATCATGTGCATCTCGACGACCTGCAGCCGTCGACCACGGTCTACTTCGTGATCGAGAGTGACACGATGATTTCCCGTGAATTTCACTTCGTCACGGCGGCCGCCGATGACCGGACCACGAAAGTGATCTTCGGCGGCGATTCACGCCGACCACCAGCCCTGCCGGCGGTCCACGAGGACCGTCGCCGGATCAACCGCTTGATCGCCGAACTCGCCGATGAGGATTCCGAAATCCTCGCTTTTTGTCACGGCGGCGACTACTGCACGCGGGCGCAGTGGCAGTACATGACAGATTGGCTTTCCGATCACGAATTGACGATCACGCCCAGCGGCCGCGTCTTGCCGCTGATCCCGGTCCGCGGCAACCACGATCGCGACATTGTCTTCGAAGAGATGTTTACTTGGCCCGATCGTCAACATGACTACTACTATTCCACGGACCTGACTCAAAATGTCACCGTCGTTTCGCTCAATACGGAAATCAGCATGGCGGGCGACCAACGAAAATGGCTCGCCGCCGAACTCCAACGATTGCGTCAGCAGCCGGGGAAAACGATCCTCGTCCAGTACCACGTCCCCGCATATGGCAGTGTCAAATCGTTCGCTCAAGGCGCCCCTCAGCGACAGTACTGGGTGCCGCTGTTCGAGCAATACCAGGTCGACCTGGTCGCCGAATCCGACCACCACAGCTTGAAACGGACGCTGCCGATTTACGAGAATGAACATGACCCCGAGCGTGGCATCACCTACATCGGCGACGGCGGCCTGGGTGTGCCTCAACGGACCGTCGACGCCACTCGTTGGTACTTGCAACCGCCCGGGATCGCCACCGCCGCCCACCACGTTCACAAGATCGAGTTCGGAAAGCAAGCGATCACCGGTCGAGCGATCGGTTTGGATCGAAAACCACTCGACGAGTTCGTCCTCGAACTGAAGGAATTGGAACCGAGCGGAAAGTAAATGGATCAACCGGGTAACGTGTGTGAACGATACTTGACAGGGAGGTGGCATTCCAAATGATTTATCTCTGTCGTCTCACTTTCGGGCGCGCGTTTGGCTGTATCGAGTATCTACGATTTTTTCGGAGTTATCAATGTCGGATCATGTTTACAAGAAGATCGAGCTGACGGGAAGTTCAACGATATCGATCGAGGACGCCGTGGAGAAAGCGATCGCGGAGGCTGCCAAGAGCTTGCGCTGTCTTCGCTGGTTCGAAGTGACCGAGACCCGCGGCCACATCGTCGATGGCAAGGTTGAGCACTGGCAGGTTACCGTAAAAATCGGATTTACGCTGGAGACGTGATTCTCGTTTCCCGGTATCTGCCGACAGAGTGGCTGATCGGTACGGCTAACGGCCGCTGAGCGACTTGCTGAGCTTCATTGTTCGATCGTCTGGCGGAGTTGGCTAGGCTGGCCCGAACGTGGTCAAAAGTCTCCGGAGTGCGGTGTTGCCCGCGGGGATGGAGTCTGTTGTAGTGCTGATGCTCGCAAAAGGTGCCTGCCATTTTCCCTTTTCTTCCGCACATTGCGTAGCGACATCTCGTTGAGGACGGCATGTGAACTTCAAGGATTCCTTCCCGCTAGAAATTGAATTTTCAATCGATCGAGACCGGCTTTATCGCTACTTGCGGTTTCAAGCTCTCGCGGGATGTTTTGCCCTCGTACTGCCGCTCAGCGTGTTTTTCGCCTCAGCGTTCTACGATTCTCACATGGCGGCCTATCGCCATGCCGGGCTCTCATTCCGCATCGGTTGGCTAACCATCTACTTGCTTGGCGGGCTGATCGTCAGCACGGGGCTAACCTTAACGGCATACGGTTGCTACTTCCGACCCGCAGCGAGACTGAAGGTGAAGAATCTACGGCTATTGGTCGATGGTCCGTATCTGCGGTTCGTCTCCGGTAGCTTCATTAAGTTTGATCGACGCTACCACTTCCGTGATATTTCTTGTTATGCAACGATCGAGGGTCCCGTACTGAGGAGGTACGGTATGAAATCACTTTCCTTCAGAGTGCAAGGACCGCCGCACACGCCCCCAATCGTGATCCCTGGCGTCACAGATGCCGAGGGAGTCCGCGATGTTTTGTGTGAAATCGACGCGTCACGAGAAAACCACACATTTCAACCTTCAGCTATTAGCGACCGACGGTCGCAGTAGCGGTGTCTTTCGTTAGTGCTGGTCCAGCGCGGTTGCGGTTCGGACTTGCCGCGGCAGGCTGGTCAATGCAAACTGGGGGTAGCCTGAGCGAAGCATCGTGAACGGCTGACCGGCGTGTATGGTGCAAGCTACGTGCATCCCCCTCGATCGCCGATTCCGTTGGACAGGCGACTGAGGTCAGAGGAACCGTTTCAATGGGATGGATTACAGATTGAATGCCTTGATACGCCCAGGAACAGTCCGGGTAAGCACCCGCGAAGGAGTCTTTGGGAATAACGCTTCTCTCGGCACGACCAGCTCGCTGGGGCGTTTACTCGCAAAGATTTACGAAGGGGGCTTGGTTGTGTGATGGATTGCGGGGAGCACCTCGGGATCGGGATAG
>SKZY01000420.1 GCA_007127095.1 Planctomycetaceae bacterium | reverse complement strand
TACCGCGGTACGAGCGTTGGCCTCGCCGACCAGTAACTGCGGAATCACGAACTCGACTTCGTCATCTTCAACGGTTGGGGTCACCGCCGCGCCATCGAGTGTCACCGATTGCAGATTAACACCCGCCGGTAGGAAATAGACGACGCTGACATCGCTCGCCACGCTCGGTCCGGTGTTGGCAATCACCAGCGTGTACTCGATCGTCCCGTCACCCGGCACGGCGGTTTCGGGACCCGTCAGCGCAACCCCGACATCGACCAGCGCTTCCAGTTCGGTGGTGACGGTCGCCGAGTTGCCTTCGGGCGGATCATTGACGCCACCGCCACTGATCGTCACCGAATTGGTGATCGAACCGCTCAACGCTGAACCGACATTGGTGGTAATTTCAACCGTTACCGATCCGCCGGCAGCGGCGACCGATGGGATTGTAAAGCTGAGGATCCCCTGGTCGGGGTTGTTGTCTTGCACCTGAAGTTCATCGACGGTGATCGAGGTCGCCACGACACCGGCTGGCAGGGTATCGACAACGTTGACGTTGACGGCGTCGCTGACTCCCTGATTGGTGACGATGATCGTGTAGACCAACGGCTGTCCCGGAGTGTGAACCTCACCGGCGGCGAGTCCGTCGCTCTTGGTCACCGTCAGATCGACATTGCGAGTCGGATCGACCACGACTTCGGGAGCGACGTTATTGCTGGGGTCGATGTCGACATCCATCAAGTCGTCATCGACGAAAGCGACGACGGCGGCGGAATTGGCGAGTGAGGCTGGAGCCTCTTGGTCGATCAACGCGTCGAAGCTGAACGAAACCGAATCGCCCGAAGCCAGTGGGACACCGTCAAAGGTCAGCGTTTGTCCGGATACCGCGATCGAAACGCCATTACCTTGATTCTCGAAGCTGTCCGCAAGGTAGGTCATTCCCGCCGGCAGGACGTCGGTGACGGTGAAGCCACGGGCGTCGCCAGGACCGTCATTGGAAACCGTGATTTCATAGGTCACCACGCCGCCGAAAGCCTCCGTCGAGCCGGCACCGAGTGCTTTCGTAATCGCCAGATCGACCGCGCGGACGACCGACGTTTCGACCGAACTCGTGTTGTTTTCCAAATCGGGATCGGTTCCCGGGACATTGGTGACCTGAGCGGCGTTGGTCACCAGGCCATCGGCATCCGGATTGACGCTGACCGTAACCAGGATCACGGCTGTCGCACCATCTGCCACGGTCCCGACTTCGGCGATCAATTCACCGGTCTGGGCGTCGAAGCTGATTCCTTCACCGGTCGGACCGCCATCGATCGTCGCCCCGATGAAGGTCACATCCGCCGGCAGCGTATCGGTAACGATCACGCCGGTCGCATCGTCGGGCCCAGCGTTGGAGACCTCCAGACGATAAACGATCGTATCGCCGGTCTGGACTTCACCCGACGGAATCGGCTCGCCTGCTGACGTTTGAATCGACTTTGACAGGCTCAGATCGGTCGTCGGCAAAGTGACGACAGCGGAACTGTCGTTATTGTCGGGCTGGTTATCGTCCTCATTGCTGCTGATCACCACCGAGTTGGTCAATTCTCCGGTCACGTTGTCTTCGATATCGGCGATCAACAGGAACTCGATCGGTTCGGCACCGGCAGGAATATCGGCCAGCAGGATCGTTACCTCGTTACCTTCCTCGCTGATCCCCGTCACCGCTGCCGGTGGCAATTGCGGGTCGCCGACCGACCCGATCGAATTGAAAGTCATCCCGGTCGGTAGCGTATCGACGATTGCAACGCCGGTAGCATCGGTCAGACCATCTCGAGTGACGGTAATGCGGAAGGTCGCGGTTCGTCCGCCGGCGACACCGATATCGACCGATTCGAGCGATTTAACGATCCCGAGGTCGAGGTCATCACCCGTTGCCAAGTTTTGCAGATTCGCGATCACGTGGTTCGACGCGACCGCCTCGAAGATCGAAACGCGAATGTTCTGATCCGGAGCGTTGTGCAGTACCAGTTCGATCGCCCCGACATCGGTAAAATCGGCTGGGCCGAGCGGTCCGACCTCATCGGTAAAGTCGGCAAACCGAACGAAATCGAGATAATCCGAATTGATAAACTCGAGTTCGGGATTGAACGCCCGGTCCATCCGCGAATACTGGTCGGCCCCGGAATAGACGATCAGCGAAAATTCTTGGTCGGCGACGAAGATGTTGCGGTAAACCTGCAACAGAAAGCCTGCCTCGGGGTCGTTGATGCTCAAGTCGGTGCCGCCGAGCCCGTCGGGTACCAATTCGATCCCAGATGTGTCACCGTCGTATCGCAGGATCGCCGAGCCGAAGGTCGCGTTACTGGAACTCAAGGCGACCCGTTCGTTGCCGGTATTCACCTCCAGCTGGATCGACGATGGCCCCTCTTGGTAGTTCAGCTCAAACTTGCGTGATCCCCCCAAAGCATCGGGAGCCGCCGAAAAGAGAGACTGCGCGGGAGTCGTCTCGCTGGCCGTCAAAATCATGTCGGTCTGATCAAAGCTGTCGATCGTTTGGGTCGTGTTCCTGGTCAGATCGACGGCCAGCGGTTCGGGTATCGCAAGTCCAGGGGGAGCGGAAAGCTGTTCCAGGAAATACAACCCGGTTTCTAGATTCTCAAACAAGTACTCGCCCATGGCGTCACTCGTTTGCGTCGCGATCTCGATATCATCGCCACCGAAAACACCATCACCACCGTCGCGAAAGAGGCGGACCTGAACGCCGGCCAAACGTTCATCATCGGGCGTCAATCCGTCACCGGTCAGGTCCTGGTAGACGGCTCCGGCGATCGAATTGATGTCAGCGGCAAGCAGTTCACGCTTATCGAGCCGTTCCATCCGCAACCGTCGTTGGATCGGTTTGCGACGGCGAACCCGACGACGGGGCTCGGTCAATCTCTGCAGCATCGTCTTGAACATTGCGTGATCGTTCCACTGGCAAGTTGGTGATGTCGCCCGTACTCGGGCGACTAACCGGTTTCGCTGTTATCGGATGAGCCGATCAGCCGTCGCCACAGTTAGTCTCGTAAATTGCCCCCGGGCGGCGACGTCTGCCCCTACAACGTCCCGCCCGGTGATGCCAACTCATGGTCGCCCCCGACCTCCACCGGCTCCCGATCCCGAGCTTTCCACCGGCTCCGCGTTTCCACCGGCTCCCGCCCATTCAACGCGAAGTGATGATCGCCCCGAAAATCACCTCGTGTCACTCGATCACCAAGTGAACTCACCACCGAAGCTGATCCCCTGGACCCAGTAATCCGAGTCGCGGAAATCGAATTGCGGCCGCTGGGGTAGAGCGCCCGGATTGCCCGTGGGAAACAGCTGTGGGTTGACGATCATGTCGATCTGATCGCCAGGCCGAACGACGTTTGACCAGAAAATCATCGTGTATCCGAGCTTCAACCGAAGGCTGGGAGTCCACTGATAGCCCAGCGTTGCCCCCAACTCGGGCATGATGGTGAAGCGGTCTCGTGAATAGCTGCCGATGTTGCTGGTTTGAGCCAGGATGCCACCTTGTTGCAACCCGTTGGTCGATTGTGTCGAGCCGGCGATGTCGACCCGCTGGCGGGTGTTGCCGATCGCCAGCTTGGCCAACAGGTCGACCGACCAGGGGCCGCGCCAACGACGGTAGTTGATCCCCATGTCAAAGCCGTTGAACTGATTCGACGTACGAAACTCGTCGCTGATCGACATCGCCGAGGGACTGTTCAGGTTTTCGTTGATCCCCACCAATTCATCCAACTGGACATATCGATAGCCGAACAGGCCGTCGGTGCGACTATGGAAAACACCACACCGATTGCACAACAACCCATGGCTGCAGCCGGTGTTGCTGTTCGTTTGACGGCGGAAGTGAAAGCCACCGCCGACCAATTCGCTGGTCGCCCGAATGTCGAGACTTCCTCGAACAGTGCCATCCTGCCGATCGACAAACTGATAGTCAGGCATCAGATTCAGCGACGCATTCAGGAACGGCCGGGCCAGCAAAGCGTGGTCGCCGGGGCGGGCACTGAAGCCGGCTGTCCGTGAACTGAGTTCAAAGTATTCGGCGGCTGCCGACCAGGTATGGCACCGATCCAACCAGACACCGAACTGGAGACGTCCACCCGAAAAGCCATCGTCCAAAACCTCCTCACCACCGAACAACGTATTACTCCCCGGCGAACTCGCCGGCCCAGTAGTTGCCAACTGCGGCAACTGCATGCCGCTCTGCCACCAACCGAGATACTCGAACGAGACCCAGCCGGCTTCCGGCAGGCAGAGCGTCAGACAGGGACGCCAGGCAGTTCCGCCGCGAGGGTCACAACCGCCGGTGATGCAGGATCCGCCGAACGAATCGCATCCGCCGTCGCAGCTCACCCCTTCACAACCACAGCCCGGTCCCGTGACGTACTCCGACCCCGACAGATAGCCTTCATCAAAGCCTTCGAACCCGCCGCCTTCATAGATGATCTGGCCATCGAGCGGGTCGTGAAAGTCTTCATCTGGACCGATCAAGCGAGGCTGCATTACCGAATAGCCGTCGGCCGACCGGTCGGTCATCGGTACCCGACGGTCTGCTCCCGAAGCGCCCGACCGGGAACTGCGAGGAGCCTCAGCCGGCGGCAGCGGCAAGTCTTCAGAATCGGTCGCCTGAACCGGACGTACCGCTTGAGCGGGCCGGACCGGCTGCCAGCGGGTCGATACCCGTTGATCGGCCGGTACGCTGCCTGCGGTCCGTGCGACCGGACGAGCCTGTTGGGCCAGTCCGTTCAGCGATGTCACGGCTGCCAAACCGGCAGCCATCGTAACGGTAGCAATTTTTTGGAAAAACACGGTCGCGCACCACGCTCAGGTGAATTGACATTGAGGCCAGCAACCGAAGCTGCCAACCCGTTCGAGACTCCGTTTTTCCCCCCTAGCCGACCAAACCGCTCGAAGAACGATGATTTAGCCTGCTGATGGTTTAATCGGCCGATACAACCGTCAAAGTTTGACAAATGCGTCGGAATAATCAAAAAAACCGGAAAAGGCGTCGCGACCGTCAAACTCCACCCAAACCGCCAGCTCATCCGCTCACTCAGAGTCGAGCGGGTCGATCACCCAATTAGAAACCGTGCCAAGCAGCGGTTCGGCCGGCGGTAGTTGTTCGCCGGTCAGCCGCATCACGGACCACCCGCTGCTGCGGCCGACCAGCCGATTGGGGCCGTCGGATCGGTACCAGGCACGCAGTTCGGGTAACGAATCCGGATCGGCGATCCTGCCTAACGCGATCGCCGCAGCGGCTCTCACCTCGTCATACTCCGGCGGCACCGAATCGACATCGGCTAACCTTGCCTCGAGTGACCGGATCAATGTGGCGTCGGCCGGTGCCTGGAGCAGAAAACCCAACGCCCAAATCGCTGCGGCCCGTGACTCGACCGCATACGGCGAATCCTTGCGAATCAGCCCTTTTAAGTCCTCAACCGCCGGGCGATGGTTCAACTTCCCCAAAGCTTCGAACAGATGGGCTTGAACATCCGAGCGAATCGAAGCCACCGACCCGGAATCGATCTCAGCCGTCACGCGACGGGCCAACTCCAATACCTCCGCCGCATCATCGGGCTCGAACAGATGCTTGATCGCCCAGCCCGCGGTGACCTGTACTTCGTCACGGCGATGATCGATCAACTCGACCAACCGCCGCTTGATCGCCCGATGCCGCAATTCGGTCAGTACGATCATCGCTTGTTCCAGCGATCTCCACGATTCCCCATCCAGCGTCACAGCGGCCTGATCGACAACCACCTCACGGAGGCGATCGTCAGCCGCATGCTTGAGCAACGAGCGGCGAGCCTGCTGGCGTAGGTCGGGAACCGAATCGTCCAACGCCCGAATCAGCCAGCCGATCGCGGCCGGCGTCGGCTCGTCGGCCAAGGCCAACAAAATGACCTGACGGATATTGGCGTCTCGATCGCCGATCATCCGCTCCGCGCGGCCGACGACCGAGTCGCGATCGAGTTCCAATAATCGCCGCAAGGCCACCCCGGCGACTGTGGGAAACTCCGAATCGGCAGCGATCTCAAGCAATCGAAGCGCCTCGGGAGACGATTGCTGGACCAGCAACTCGACCGCCAATTGACGCTTGAGTCGGGTGGCGAACCGCTTCGCCGCCATCCCCGAACCGCCGGCAACATCGCCCTGATCAAACCAACGACCAGCCCACTTTAGCGTGTCGGGAGGATTCAAACGGGCCAAAGCCCTGGCAGCGGTCAGCCTGGATGCAGCGTCCTGGTGCGGAGAGTGCAAGATCTCGCTGAGCGGCCCGATCGCTCGAGCGTCCTGAACTTCTCCCAAGCCCTCAACAGCGAGCCTGAGCAACTCGGGGTGGCTCGGTTCCGCCAATCGTTCCAGCCAAATCTCTCGTGCCGGTGCGTAATCCCAGCGAGCTAAGGCCGGCTCGATCACCCGTTGCAAAGATAACGATCCATCCGCCGCAGCGGCAGCGAGGTCTTCAGCCAAGTCGCTGCGGTCAAGATCGATCAGCGCCGCGGCCGCCGCGGTGCGGGTGTCGATCCGCTCATCGATTGTCTGCAGCACCCCGAGCAGTTCATCCGACAAGTCTTCCAATCCCGGCATCCCGGCCCGATTCGCCTGAACGATCGAATCGGCCAGTTCACGGCGGAGATCCGACTCGGTATGGCGCAGTGCAGCCGCCCAAACCTCCCGGATATCTCCCGCCCAACCGAGCTTGATACCCTTCAGTTCCAAGTCGGGGTCGGTGACGGTCAATAACTCGACTTGCCGATCGACATTCGGCGACGAATCACTGACTGCATCAGGCGAGTCGTCCCCCACGGCATTACCGCAGTAGAAGCCGGCTTCCAGCATCATCGCCGAACTCAAGGCCAACGTGATCACGAACCACGATCGTTTCATCATTCGGGCCTCGTCAAACTTTGCACGCGGTATCGCATCAGGATCAAACAGACCAAAACCGTCACACACGCGATCCACCAACTCGCCGGAATCAGCCGATAAGACGCGAAGCCGGAAAGGTTGAATACCGACAATGCGGCCGCCATCGGGTTGAGCTTCAAGACCGATTCGACGGTGCGGAAGCCGAACGGAGCGTCTCGCGCCAGCCAGACCAACATGGTGCCACCGAACAGAGTCATCACCGCCACGTAGGCCGCCGTCGTCGCCGCCGCCGTCCGCCGGAACCAACAGCCGACGGTCGCGCTGATCGCCAACGCCATCAATCCGGCCAACAGCATGCAGACGAACGCGCGAACGACCTGCAACCACAGCGACGGTTGTATGTAGATCATCACGACATAGCCCGGCAGTGTCGCGCAAAGGATCAACGCCATCGTCCAGAGGACGCTCAATAACTTCCCACGAACGATCCGCCCGCCCGTAAGCGGCGACGTCCGCAACAGCGGCCACGTCCCGTTCTCCTGTTCGCTGCTGATCAGACCGGCTGCCAGACTCGGCATGAAGGCGACCATCAGCCCGACTTGCAACATCACCAACGGACCGCCGACCGCTTCCAATTCCCACTGGATCGTCCCGGTGGT
>SKZY01000231.1 GCA_007127095.1 Planctomycetaceae bacterium | reverse complement strand
TCGTCGCCCAAATGGTCTTGGCTGCGGATCCCGCTGTCTTCGTCACTGAAGTTCATCGCCAACTGGGCGAGCCGAAACGTGTTCCCTCCACCGAGCGTGGCGAGTTCGTCGAGTCCGGCGGCATCGAGGCCACGACGGTCGGGGCCGAGCAGGTTCATCAACAGCCGCACGGACTGGTAGTCGTCGAGCAATTCGAAGGTCAGTTCACGATCGGGGACATGTCGCAGTTGTGGCCGTGTCCCCCGGGAAATGGTGATCAAGCCGAACGGACCGGTGACGTCATCGAGAAACTGGTCGAGCAGGTGAACGCTGTCTGGATCGGCCCATTGGAGGTCATCGATGATCAGTAACACAGGGCCGTATTCACAGAGCCGATCGATGATCTCCACTCCTGCCCGCATCGCGTCCGAGCGGAGGCTACCGCGACGTTTCGAATCACTACCGAAATCGCTGTCCGAATCACTCGCGGAGCGGTCATCAGGACGAGGATCGGCATCGAGCGAAGGGGTTTCCGCTTCGGACTCGGAGCGGATCACCGGTCGCAGCGCCGGGAAGGATTGTCGCAGCATCGAGGCCGACACCGCCGAGAGCCACAGTGGCGAGCGATCGTCGCGGGTATAGCGTCGGGCGATCGCATCGGCAATCTCGTCGAACACCTGGAGCGAGACATCGTCACGTTTCAGGCAGGAAGAACGAAAGACTTGGAACCAGGCGTTGGAGCTGAGCCGTCGTCGTAATTCTTCGGCGAACCAAGATTTACCCGTTCCCGACTCGCCGCTGATGTGCAGCCAACCACGCTGCGAGCGAGCGACGGCTCGAAACCAGTCTTCGGCGATTGCCATCTCCGCTTCGCGGCCGATCAGATCGACAGGGCGGAAGGGCAACTGACTCTCGTCAGCGAAGGCCGATCGCGACCGACCGTAGCGGGAAACCTGCGAGGCCAACGGTCGGTTTTCCGACTTGGGATCGAGCATCTCTCGCAGCAGGTCACGCAGGTCTTCGGGAGTGTCATCGGGGATCACCCGATCGACCTCACCGATGGTTTCGACCAACGACTTGCCCGCCTGCGGTTCGGGCAATCGGGAGGGCAATCCGATCAATTCCAGCAGGACGCAGCCGAGTGCGTAGACATCGCAAGCCGGCGGGTAGATTTGCGAATAGATCGATTCGGGAGCCATGTACCAGAAAGTCCCTGCGAGGTAGCTCCGCCGCGCGTCGGGATCGCTCTCAGGATCGAAGCATCCCACCAAACCGTAGTCGATCAGTCGGATCCGGCCATCGGGTTGCACCAACAGATTGTCCGGTTTGACATCTCGGTGAACGAAGCCGGCCGCATGGAGTACCCGCAGAGCGCCGCCGACATCCTTGGCCAATCGTTTGGCGTGTCGAAAAACGAGTTCGCGGTCACTGGCGATCGAGCCGATGATTTGCGACATCGGCGTACCGTCGACCTCGTCCATCGAGAACGCGATCATCCCATCGAGCGTGTGCATCGCGTGAATTCGGACCAACGACGGGTGGACCAAAGGCATCACGCGGCGATAGCCCAACCGACTTGCCGCCAAGCAGGCTTCGTTCCGCACCCGCATCACTTTCAGCGCTCGCGATTTGTTCGTGGCGACATCACGGACACGGAAGACGGTGCTGGTGACGCCCGATCCGAGTATTTTTTCGATGACGAACGGTCCGACCCGATCGCCGATCCGCCATGGCGGAGGCCCCAGCGGTCGTTCGTTGGTCAGTGAGAAAGTGTCGTGTTTCGATGTCGCACGCAGGATCGTTTCGGCGCCGGGTTGTCGCATGCCGTCTTCGATGTCATCGTCCATCGTCTGGGGAAGATCCTAGCTGGCGGATGTGGCTCGAGCAGATCGGTCATGCCCGGTGAACGGTCGATCATCCGGACATCGCCGCTCATGGTATACTCGTCGATCGCATCGTGCTTGCCGCCAGCGGCGAGCTTTTCCACTGATTCCATCAATCCCACCGACCTGAACGCCACATCGAGCCCCCCATGCCTGTCGAGATGCAACTGGCTCGGATCATCATTTCCGAGATCAGCGACAATCAGGTGATTTATCTGAAGGAGGTCGACGGTGAGCGTCAGTTTCCGATTCTGATCGGAATCTTCGAAGCGACCAACATCGACCGACGGGTGAAGACCGATTACGTCCCACCCCGACCGCTGACTCACGACCTGATCGTCAAGGTCGCCGAAACGCTCGGGGCCACGGTCGAAAGCGTAATCATCAGTGAATTGTCGGAACACACCTACTTTGCAGCGTTGCGATTACGCAAAGATGGCGAACTGATCGAGATCGATTCGCGACCGAGCGACGCGATCGCCGTCGCCGTAACCTTTCAACCGCCGCTACCGATTTACGTCAGCGAGCAAGTGCTGCGGGACGCCACCAGTGACGACTGAGACGCCTTCCACGCCGGTCGTGATCGATGAGCCGACCGTCGCCCGCGATTGGGTCAAACGGGAAAACCGAGCCGGTCGTCGAGTCGCCTTAGTACCGACCATGGGAGCGTTACACGAGGGGCACTTGGCGCTCGTCCGACGCGGCCGTGAAGTAGCCGATTCGGTCGTGGTATCGATCTTCGTCAATCCGACTCAGTTCGGTCCCGACGAGGACCTCGATCGTTATCCGAGGACGATGGACGAAGACTTGCGATTGTTGCGCCGCGAAGGCGCCGCGGCGGTATTCGCACCGACGGCGAGTCAGATGTATCGGGCCGGTGCCAGCGCCACGGTTTCGCCGCCGCGGGTGGCCGAACCGCTGGAGGGGATTTGTCGTCCCGATCACTTTCGCGGTGTCTGCACAGTCGTACTGAAGCTGTTTCAGATCCTGCCCGCAAGCGTCGCGATTTTCGGACAGAAGGATTACCAACAGGCTCGTGTGATCGCCGACATGATCGCTGACTTCGATCTCGACATCTCGCTTGACCTGTTGCCGACGGTGCGGGACCCCGATGGTCTGGCGCTGAGTTCACGCAATCGTTATCTGGCACCCGCCGATCGCCAGCGGGCCCTGTCATTGGCGCGGGCGTTGGATGCGGCCGAATCATGGACGCGTCGCCACGGGCTCGACCCCACGGCGATCGAGACTGAAATGCGGCGGGTATTGGGGGACGGTGGCGTCGATGCGATCGATTACGCCACGGTCGTCGACCCGCTGACGCTGTTACCGCTGGTTCCGCCTGCGGGTCAGCTCGGCGATTCACCCCACTCAGCCGGTGGGGACCAATCTGCCGAACCAGCCGGCGCCGTAGCGTTGATCGCGGCCCACGTGGCGGGGACCCGACTGATCGACAACCGCCGGTTGCCCTGACCGAACAGCCCATCGGAGTCGCTCAGTATCTCTCGAGGTCTCTCCGTGCCTCTCGGGTGTAAATCGGGTATCGCGGTGAGTAGACTCAGGGGACTCGAGCTTTCCCTTGATTCGGCATCTCGTGCCGCTTACCCGCCATTCACCTCATTCGCTCGCCTTTTTGGTTCCTTGTCATGATGTTCCGAACTCGCGTTTTAACCACACTCGTCGGCCTGATCGCGACGATCGGGAGCGGCGTGACGGCTCGGCATTCGTTCGCCACCGAAGCCGCTCAGCCGCCGAATGTCATCTTCATCGCGATCGATGACCAGAACGATTGGATCGGCGCTTTCGGCGGGCATCCGTTGGCCAAGACACCGCACCTCGACCGACTCGCCGAGCGGGGGACGATCTTTCTGAACGCACATTGTCAGGCTCCGCTCTGTAACCCCTCACGGACCAGCTTGATGCTCAGCTTGCGGAGCACCACCACCGGCATCTATGGCCTGGCGCCGTGGTTTCGCACGCTGCCGCAGTGGCAGGATCGCGTCACGTTGCCGCAACACTTCAAGGCCAACGGCTATCGGACGCTGACCAGTGGCAAAGTCTATCACGGCGGTGTCGGTGGACCGCGCATGCGGCAGCGGGAGTTCGACGTTTGGGGACCGGCTGGCGGAATCGGTGTGAAGCCTGAGCAGAAACTGATCCCACCGACGCCGATGGGGAACCATCCGCTGATGGATTGGGGCGTGTTCCCGCATCGCGACGAAGACAAGGGTGACTACCAGGTCGCGAGTTGGACGGTCGAACAGATCAAGGCTGCTCCGCGCGACGAGCCCTTCTTTTTGGCGGCTGGTTTTTTCCTGCCTCACGTCCCCTGCTATGCGACCCAAGAGTGGTTCGACCTCTATCCCGATGACGACTCCGTCTTGCCGCCGCTGGCCGAAGATGAACGCGAGGGAACTCCGCGGTTTTCCTGGTACCTGCACTGGGAGCTTCCCGAACCGCGGTTGCAATGGCTTCGCGAAAACGATCAGTGGCGAAACCTGGTCCGCTCCTACCTCGCTTGCACCAGCTTCGTCGATGCCCAAGTCGGCCGGATTGTGGCGGCATTGGAGGAACAGGGGTTGGCCGATAATACGGTGATCGTCGTCTGGGGCGACCACGGTTGGCATTTGGGCGAAAAATTGATTACCGGCAAGAACACGCTGTGGGATCGCGGCACCCGCGTCCCGATGATCTTCGCCGGCCCCGGGGTCACCGCCGGTGGCCGTGTGACCCAACCGGCGGAGCTGTTGGACATCTATCCGACGCTGATTGATCTGTGTGGGCTTCCCAATCGGGATGACTTGGAAGGGATCACGTTGCGACCGCAACTGGAGGACGCCACGGCCGCTCGGGCCCGTCCTGCGATCACGTCTCACAACCAGGGGAATCATGGTATCCGCAGCGAGCGGTGGCGATACATCAGTTATGCCGACGGCACCGAGGAGCTCTATGACATGGTGAACGACCCGCTGGAATGGAAGAACCTGGCCAGTGATCCGAGTCTGGCCGGGGTCGTCGCGGAACATCGTCGGTGGCTACCCAAGATCGATGTTCCCCCGGCCCCCGGTAGTCAACACCGGGTACTGACTTATGACCCGGCGACCGATCATGCGGTTTGGGAAGGTCAGGTTGTCACCCGCCAAGATGAGATTCCCGAATGACCTGGTCCAGTCGATTTCTTAGCAGTGTCAGGGAAAAAAGTGTCAGGCACCTTTTGCGAGGAACTCGCCCTTCGGGTGCTGCGCACAAAAGATGCCAGACACTTATTTTCCGCTCGGTCCTTATCTTCGCTTGGCTCGGTTTTGCGGTACCGACCGCGACGGCGGGTCAGCCCAACTTTTTAGTGATCCTGGCGGACGATCTCGGCTATGGCGACGTTTCGACTTACCATTCGCGTGATGTTCAGACGCCGCATATCGATCGCCTCGCCGCTGCGGGGATGTTGTTCGAAAACATGCGGGCCAATTGCACGGTCTGTTCGCCGTCGCGGGCGGCGCTACTGTCGGGACGTGACGCGGACCGAGTAGGCGTTCCCGGCGTGATCCGGACGCATGCCGAAAACTCGTGGGGTTATTTTGCCCCCGGCGTACCGACGTTGGCCGATCGACTCGGTGAGGCCGGCTATCGGACGGCGATCATCGGCAAATGGCATCTCGGTTTGGAATCACCCAATACGCCGAATGAGCGCGGGTTCGATTTCTTTCATGGATTCCTCGGCGACATGATGGACAGCTATTGGGACCATCGCCGGCACGATATCAACTACATGCGGCGAGACTCGACGACGATCGATCCCGAGGGACATGCGACCGACCTGTTCACCGATTGGGCGATCGACTACTTGGGCCGGCATGCGGACGAGCAACACGAGCAGCCATTTTTCTTATATCTGGCCTATAACGCGCCACATTTCCCTATCGAGCCGCCCGATGAGTGGCTCGCGAAGGTGCGTCAGCGCGATCCCGAAATGCCGGAACCGCGGGCCAAGAACGTCGCCTTTGTCGAACACCTCGATGACGCGATCGGACGGATACTCGACAAGCTCGAGCGGGCGGGACTGGCCGACGATACCGTGGTGGTGTTCACATCGGACAACGGCGGATCGTTGCCGCATGCCCAGAGCAATTACCCTTGGCGGGACGGTAAGCAGAGTCATTACGACGGAGGTCTGCGGGTGCCGTTTGTCGTCCGTTGGCCCGCCGGTATCGAGGCGGGGACGCGGAGCGATTATTCGGGATTGGTTTTCGACACCTTCCCGACATTGCTAGAGATCGCGGGTCAATCGTTACCGCCCGATCTCGATGCGGTCAGTCTGCTGCCGGTGCTGCGAGGGGAGACGATCGAGTCGTCTCGAGAGCTCTATTTCGTCCGTCGTGAGGGTGGTCCCGCATACGGCGGAAAAAGTTACCAGGCCTTGATCCGCGGCGACTGGAAACTGCTTCAAAACAGCCCTTATCAGCCGTTGGAACTCTATAACCTGCGGGACGACCCTCAGGAGACGACCGATTTGGCGGAAGAGAATCGAGGCCTCCGCAACCAACTGCAGGCGGCACTACGGCAACGCATTCAGCGAGCCGGTTCGGTCCCCTGGCAACCCCCGACCTCCAATCACCCCAACCCTGAGAAACCATGAAGTTTCGCATACTCTTTATCGCGGCTGTCAGCCTGGCCGCCGGATTCGCGGCGCCGGAAGCGGGAGCCGATGAGCGTCCCCCCAATATCGTCTTCATATTGTCGGACGATCAATCGTGGACCGACTACGGCTTCATGGGGCATCCCCACATCGAAACGCCCAACCTCGACCGACTCGCCTCCCGCAGCGCCCTGTTTCCTCGCGGCTATGTACCGACCGCACTTTGTCGGCCGTCGCTGGCGACGCTGATCACCGGGCTGTATGCCCATCAACACGGGATCACCGGCAACGACCCGTCGCACGCATTGGCCGCGCCCAATTCGCCTCGCTATCGGGAGCTTCAAGCCGACCTGATCAGCCGGATCGATCGCCAGCCGACGGTCCCGCGGTGGTTGGCAGAGCGGGGTTACTTGAGCCATCAATCGGGCAAGTGGTGGGAAGGTAGCTTTTCCCGGGGCGGCTTCACCCACGGGATGACCCGTGGGTTCCCGGAACCGGGAGGCCGACATGGTGATGACGGTCTCAAGATCGGTCGCCAGGGGATGGAGCCGATATTCGAGTTCATCGACCAGGCGGTCGAAGCGGACGACCCGTTTTATCTTTGGTATGCGCCGTTCATGCCACACACGCCGCATACGCCGCCGCAGCGATTGCTCGACAAGTACCTCGATCGGGTCGAATCGCCGCTGGTCGCGAAATACTACGCGATGTGCGAGTGGTTTGACGAAACCTGTGGCGAACTGGTCGACCGCATCGAAGACAAGGGACTTTCGGACAACACGCTGATCATCTACTTCTGCGACAACGGTTGGATTCAAAACCCGACTGCCCCGGGCTACGCGCCGCGGTCGAAGCAATCGGCCAACGAGGGCGGGACCCGGCAACCGCTGATGCTCTGTTGGCCCGGCGAGATCCCGCCACGTCGATACGACGATTTGGTCAGTAGTGTCGACGTGGTACCGACGATCTTGTCCGCCGCTGGCATCGAGGTCCCCGAATCGCTACCCGGACTCGACCTGTTGCCGTTGGTGCGGGATGGCGAACCGCTCGATCGTGACATCATCTTCGGCGAAAGCTTTGCTCACGACATCGCCGATTTGGATGACCCCGAGGCGTCGTTGCTGTATCGATGGGCGATCCGCGGGCGTTGGAAGTTGTTGCTGACCTACGACGGTCAGGTGGGGCGTTACGCGAGTAGCCACCCCCGCACCGAGCGTCGGCCTCAGTTATTCGACCTGATCGCCGACCCGCATGAGGAGACGAATCTGGCCGCCGATCATCCCGAGCAGGTCGCCAGCTTGGCCGCCGAGATCGATCGTTGGTGGCCTGTGAAGCGTCGGCAGGTGATCACGACTTGGACGCCTTGAGCGAAGTCGCTTGCGATCGATCCATCGCGATCATTCGGAGCGTCGTTTCCGAACTCTGGGGAATCGCCTAAGCTACGATCGTGGAGGTTGGGCTACGATCCTGACCGAACCTGGAAAATCCTTTTCGCCTGCGGAACTGAACGATGAACCTGGTCGACTTATTGGTTTTGTTGCTGGTCGCTGGTGTGTGTGGCTCGGTTGGTCAGGCGATCGGCGGCTATTCACGTGGCGGCTGTCTGGTTTCGATCGTGTTGGGGTTCATCGGGGCGATGGTCGGCAGATGGCTGCAGTCGGTCGTCGGGTTGCCGGAAATGCTACCGGTGACGATCGGAGGCAAGCCGTTTCCGATCATTTGGTCGATCATCGGGGCCGCCATCTTTGTCGCCTTAATGGGCCTGCTCACAGCTCGCCGACATCGTTGACGCATGTTGCGGATGTTTAGCAATGTGCAGGCCGGAATGCTGCTGGCCGTGCTCTGCGCGAGCTCGGTATTCTGTATCGGGATCGTCGGTTGTGGCGGCGAGTCGAGCTTTCCGCAACGCCCGATCTCGCTGATCTGTCCCTGGTCGGCGGGCGGCGGAACCGATCGCGTCGCCCGGCAGTTGGCGGTGGGGATGGAGTCCGAGTTGGGCGTGCCGGTCAACGTCATCAATGCGACCGGCGGTGGTGGTGTCACCGGTCATACCCGAGGCGCACAGGCCCGTGCTGATGGCTACACGTTGACCGTGATCACGGTCGAGCTGAGTATGTTGCATTGGCGTGATTTGACGAGTCTGACGTACCGTGATTTCGCGCCGTTGAAGTTGCTCAATCGTGACGCGGCCGCACTGTTCGTCCGCGATGATGGTCGTTTTCGAACGCTTGACGACCTGGAATCGGCGATCGCCGACTCGCCCACGGCGATCAAGGCGAGTGGTACGGCATTCGGCGGTGTCTGGCATCTCGCTTTGGCGGGATGGCTCGATTCCCGTGGGTTGCCAGCCGACGCGGCGACCTGGATTTCGATCAATGGGGCGGGACCGTCGATCCAAGAATTGTTGGCTGGCGGCATCGACGTGCTCTGCTGTTCGTTGCCCGAGGCCGAAGCCGTTGTGGCCGGTGGCCAGGTCCGTTGTTTGGGTGTGATGTCGGAGGAGCGGATCGCCGGATTTGAGTCGGTGCCGACTTTTCGTGAACAGCAGCACGCTTGGTCACTCGCCGGGTGGCGCGGACTCGCCGCGCCCCGTGATACCCCTGTCGATCGTTTGGAGGTTCTCACCGAGGCGATCGATCGCGTCACCGCCACTGCGGCGTTTCGTGATTTCATGGCATCCTCAGGGTTCGATCTTTCGCTCGAAGGGCCCGAGGAGTTCCGCGAAACGCTGGGGCGGCAGGACGAACTCTTCGGCGCCATCCTGACGCGTGACGCGTTTCGGGCGGTCAGTGGCGAGCATTTCGGGCCGCTGATGTTTCCGGCTGTGTTGGGGCTTGCGTTATTGGTCGTGTTCGCGGTCGTGATTCGCGAGATCCGCCGGGAATCCGCCGTTGATGCCACGTCCGAGCCTGTCGCCGGAACCGGTACCGGTACCGAGTTCAACGCACCTTGGCGGGCGGCGGCGGTCGCTGCGTCGGTCGCCGGTTACGGGCTGCTCTCCGAATCGCTCGGGTTTCTGATCACGGCCTGTCTGATGTTGATCGTCCTGATGCTGGCCTTGGGAGTCACGCGACGGGTCGCGTTGGCAACCGCCGTGGTTGCGTCGTTGATGACTTATCAACTGTTCGGAGTATTGCTTCGTGTTCCGCTGCCTCGCGGTTTTTGGGAGTGGTGACATGGGTGAAACGATTCTGGTCGCCGCCGAGCAGACACTGTTTGACCCGATGATTTGGATGATCGTGGTTGCCACTGCCTTTTATGGCGTTTTTTTGGGTGCGATGCCCGGATTGACGGCGACGATGGGGGTGGCGCTATTTGTCCCGTTGACCTTTTGGCTCGATCCGCTGCCAGCGTTGGCGGGGATCGTAACGATGGTCGCTTGTGCGATCTTTGCCGGTGATATCCCGACGACGTTGGTACGGATGCCGGGGACTCCGGCCTCGGCGGCGTATGCGAATGACGCCTATGCACTGAGTCGTCGTGGCGAGGCCGGCCGGACACTGGGGGTGATGTTATGGTCGAGCGTGATGGGCGGGATGTTCGGGGCCGTGGTGCTGATGCTGGTCGGCAATCGGTTGGCCGAATTGGCGGGATGGTTTAGTGTCGCGGAGTATTTTTGGCTTTACCTGATCGGGCTTTCCTGCGCCGTGATCGTCGGTGGGTCGTCGTTGTCGCGGTCGCTGCTGGGGTTGTTGATCGGATTGTTGTTGTCGACGGTCGGACTCAGCGCGGTCCATAGTCAGGCGAGGTTCACGCTGGGCTATCCCGAATTGTTTCAGGGGATCAGTTTCATCCCGGCGATGATCGGACTTTTCGGGTTGTCTGAAGTCTTGCGCGCAGCCGCTTCGCAGTCGTCGGTTCGGCCGAAGATTTTTGCGACCGGTGGTGCGATCCTCGGCCCGGCGGTGCGGCTATTTGCCAAGCGTTTGGGGCCCTGGATGCGATCGAGTCTGCTGGGTGCCGCGGTCGGAATCCTGCCCGGCGCGGGAGCCGATATCGCATCGTGGGTGGCCGGCGCGGTCTCCAAACGCCGCAGTCGCAATCCCGAGAAGTATGGTCACGGATCGACGGAGTGCATCGCCGATGCCTGCGCCGCTAATTCGGCGTCACTCGCCGGGGCTTGGATCCCGGCGTTGGTCTTCGGCATCCCTGGCGACTCGATCACCGCGATCGTGATCGGCGTTTTGTACATGAAGAACCTCAAGCCGGGACCCGAGATTTTTGAGACGCAAGGCTCGTTGGTGATGAGCTTGTACCTGGTCTTTATCCTCGCCAACCTGGTGTTGATCCCGGTCGGATTGATCGCGATCCGGGCCGGCGGCTGGGTGATGCGGATTCCCCGCAATGTGCTGCTACCACTGATCACGTTGATGTGTATCGTCGGAGCCTATGCAGTCAGCGGGAGTCCGTTCGACATCGCCTTGATGGGACTGTTCGGACTGGTCGGGTTGGTCTGCGAACGGTGGAAGGTGTCGATCGGCGCGATGGTGCTGGGGATGATCCTTGGCGGGCCGTTGGAGGAGCGTTTCGTGCAGACACTCTCGGGCAGTAGCGGATCGCCTTGGGGGTTTGTCGAGCGACCGGTCGCCGCCGGCTTGGCGCTACTGTGCCTCGCCATTTGGATCGGAGTCGGCTGGTCCGGTTATCGCGACCGGCAACGCGGCGAGAAATCGATATCGCGTTGAGCGAGGGCAATCGATTCAGCGCACCGCCTCGATCCGGATTTCGTCAAAGTCGGCCGTCCCGGTGGCACCGAACATCCCGATCCGGATGATCGCTTCGCGGGATTGAGGCGGGATGCGAATCAGCCGGCTGGTCGAGCGCCAAGACCGTGTGCCGCGGAACGGCCCGATCAAAGCGGAATCGATCTCGCGTCGTTGGTCGTCGTAGAAACTCAACACGATCGCCGGCAACGCCTCGGCGTGCGCCCCCGGTTGGACCGCAGCGGTCCGTACACTGCCGCTGAGCCGAATGCTGGTAACCCGTCTGCCGTCGAGCGGTAAGCCTTGCAGCAGGTTGGCGGCTCGGCCGACGGTTTCGTTATGGAAGCGAACGAAGTGCTGTCCTGCCGCGGCGTCGCCCGAGATTTGTGTCACCTGCCGTTCGTAATACCAACCTGGGATCGCGCCGGCCGGTAGATCGTCCTGACCGGGTCGGGGGACGGTTTCGAAATCGCCGTTGATCAACTTCGGGTTCGCCGGGTCGGGCAACACGCTTCGTTCGGCTTCCGCCTTCCCGGTCATCGGAACGAACAAGGTCGGTTGCAACGGTTGGCTGACCAGCTTGCCGTCGGTCTTGGTCATCAGGTAGAGCGTTTGCTGGAAACGTTCGCCGACCGGGATGATCATTTTGCCGCCTTCTCGAAGCTGTTCGACGAGTGGCCGGGGGACATCTTCGGGACTGCAGGTGACGATGATCTTGTCGAACGGCGCCGCTTCCGGCCAGCCGAGGAATCCGTCACCGACACGTACGTGGACGTTGTCGTATCCGAGGCGGAGCAGCGTTTCACGGGCCCTTTCACCCAGGGGAGCGACGATTTCGATCGTGTACACGTCCGCAACCAAGGGACTCAATACGGCCGCCTGATAGCCACTGCCGGTTCCGATTTCGAGGACCCGGTCGGTCGGTTGGGGGTCGAGCGTCTCGGTCATCCAAGCGACGATGAATGGGCTGCTGATCGTTTGGGCATCGCCGATCGGCAAAGACATGTCGAAGTAGGCTTGCTCTCGTAACGCAGGTGGTACGAATTCGTGCCGTGGCGTCTGCCGGATCACATCGAGCACTCGGCGGTCCTTGACCCCGGCCGTTGCGATTCGGGTGTCGACCAGGCGGTTGCGAGCCTCGGCGAAGCGGTCAGCCTGCGTCGATTGAGCGTCAACCGACCGAGCGGCCAAGCCGAGGACGAGCGTCACGATCGCCACCGTCCGCCAATTGGGCGAACCGGCGATTTCGAACTGTCGGGTCGAACTGGTCGATGTGGGCGACATAGACAGCGTCCGCAGGAAAGAGGAAAAGTCTGCGGCGACGCCAGGGAAGCCACCGCTAGCAGTACCCTCCAGTCTAACACACCCGTTTTCCCTGCGACCGTGATCTGGTTGCCTGCGACCGTAATCTTGCGTCGAACCTGCTCGGCTTCACTAAGTACCGATCGGCCACCGTCGCACGCCCGATCAGATCGAGGTAGGCGGGGCCAGCGAATCTTTCAGAGAGCGGAGGATGGCGGCGAAAACCGGCTCGTTGCGATCGAATTCGCGACTTTCCGCCTGTTGTTGAACGATTACCAAGTCGTCGGCCACTTCGATCGCGGTCAACCGACTAGTAACCAGCAGATCGAGGTAATAAAAGCGGGTCTCGATAAAAAAGTCGTCATCTTCGCTGACCGCGATCGCATCGCTTTCCATCTCGGGGTATTCCAACCGCATCGTGGTCACGATTTTCTCGAGCAGTTGTTCGGGAGCGTCATGCTGGAAATGCCGGGCGACTGAATAGAAGCCGCCGCCGGGGAGTTCAAGCGTGATCGCTTCGACATTCAGATCGCTCTCTCGCGAACCGATCGCCCAATTGTCGGGGTAGAGGAAGCGAATGCCGAATTCTTCGAAGATGGCTGGCATCGTATCGGTAGCCGAACGGCGTTAAGGTGTCAGTTGCGGATTGGGGCTATACCCATCGCTCTCTCCGATGACGGGCAGGTGGTTGTATTCGTGAACATACCAACGGCCATCGTCGGATTTTCGAAACCGCAAGATAACGCGGCGGAGGACTCGGAAGTCGCTGATCTGTCCCCTCCGATCACTGACCACTGCCGCTACCGACAGGTCGGCTTCGGCCTCCGGCGGGTCGCTTCCTTCGACCAGCGAGATCGAGCGAAACTTATTGACCCGTGCTTCGGAGAATCGGAAACGTGACAGATCGGCTCTGGCCGCGTCGACCACGTCGCGTTGCCGAGGGTCGATCACCGCAATGGCGGCTTCGAAATCATTGGCTTTGACCGCCTCGGCCGTAGCCGTGATCGCATCGCGGATCTGTTCGCGATCGGTCACCCACTGCAGCGAGACATACCAGAGAATCGGGATCAGCAGCAGGAAAACCAAGGCGGCCCCGAGCGCTTCGCGTTTGCCCGTTTGCAGCCAGCCGTAGAACGCTACCGCCGCGATGGCCCCCAAGAGGAGTGCCATCGTCAACGGTTGTTCCGCGATTACGGTTTGCATCGGCTCGATTACCGTCGTTTGAACAGCGGACCGGCATAGATTCCACTGTCACCGAGCATTTCTTCGATCCGCAGAAGTTGATTGTACTTTGCCATCCGATCACTGCGGCTTGCCGAACCGGTCTTGATCTGGCCGGTCGACATGGCGACGGCGAGGTCGGCGATCGTCGAATCTTCCGTTTCACCGCTGCGGTGACTAGCGATGCTGGTGAAGCCGTTGCGGGCAGCCAATTGGATCGCATCGATCGTTTCGGTCAACGTCCCGATTTGATTGACCTTGATCAGGATACTGTTGGCAATCCCTTCGTCGATGCCCCGTTGTAACCGTTCGACGTTGGTAACGAACAGGTCATCGCCGACCAATTGCACTCGATCGCCGAGCCGATCGGTCAAACTCTTCCAAGTCGACCAATCGTCTTCGCTGCAACCATCCTCGATGCTGCAGATCGGGTAACGATCGCACCATCCGGCGAGGAAATCGACCATTTCGTCGCCGGAGAGTTGTTTCCCGTCGATCGCATATTTTTGGCTCTCCGCGTCGTAAAACTCGGTCGCGGCGACGTCCAAAGCGATCGAGATCTGTTCACCGGGCTTGTAACCGGCCGCTTCGATCGCCTTCAGAATCAAGTCCAAGGCATCCTGATTGCTCGCCAAATCGGGTGCGAAGCCGCCTTCGTCGCCGACGGCCGTGTTGAGTCCCTTGGCGGCGAGCACTTTCTTTAGACTGTGGAAGATCTCGACGCCGGCACGCAACGCGTCACCGAATCGCTCGAACCCCAGCGGCATGACCATGAACTCTTGGACATCGACCGAGTTGTCGGCGTGTTGGCCACCGTTGACAATGTTCATCATCGGCGCCGGCAGCAATCGGGCGCCGGGGCCTCCGAGGTACCGATAGAGTGGTTGGCCGGTGCAGTCGGCAGCGGCGTGAGCGGTCGCCAGTGAGACACCCAAGATCGCGTTGGCGCCCAGACTTTTTTTGTTTTCGGTCCCATCGATTTCGATCATCGCCTTGTCGATCGCGGCTTGATCAAGGGCGTTCATACCGACCAGGGCGTCGGCCAGCGTTCCGTTGACATTGGCGACCGCCTTGGTGACGCCCTTGCCAAGAAACACCGACTTGTCACCGTCGCGGAGTTCCCAGGCCTCGTGGATACCGGTGCTGGCTCCGCTCGGTACGCAGGCGCGACCCTGGCTACCATCGACGAGTTGAACTTCACACTCGATGGTCGGGTTGCCGCGGCTGTCCAAAATCTGGCGGGCGTGAATCGTTTCGATCAGTGTCATCGGTGGTGGGTCCTTGGATAAATATGGGAGTTGCCGTTCGCGGGATTCCACGACGTCGGGTTTCCGCCCTGTTGGAGGATCGCCTCGCATTCTGTCCAATAATGCCCACCATGACCAGGCGACAGCCGGCGACATTCGCCAGCGGCCTGGCCTGTCGCTCCCCTCGCGTTCCCCTTATTTTTCACGGCGGCTGATGTTTACCGGATTGGTCGAAACGATGGGACGGTTGGTCGAGTTGATCGATCAACCGCCTGGAAAACGGTTGCGAATCGATGCCGGGCCGGTCGTGGCCGATGGAGTGGCTGTCGGCGACAGCATTTGTTGCAGCGGTTGTTGCTTGACCGTGATCGCCCGCGACGAAGATCGCCTCGATTTTGAGGCCGGAGAAGAGACGTTGGCCCGCACCAACCTGGGACGGTTGGCGATCGGTGACCCGATCAACCTCGAACGATCGTTGGCGGTCGGTGCGAGACTCGGCGGGCACTACGTCAGCGGTCACGTGGACGCCTTGGCCGAATTGATCCGCATCGAACCCGATCCGCCGTGGGCCAAGCTATGGTTTCGCGTCCCGAACCGGTTTGCCGCTCAGATCGCGGCCAAGGGGAGTGTGACCCTGGACGGCATCAGCCTGACCGTCGTGGATGCCGAGTCGACGTCACTGAGCGTCGCATTGATCCCTCATACCCTGGCCGTCACGACATTGGGAACCCGCCAGGTCGGTGACTTGGTCAACCTGGAAACCGATATTTTGGCCAAGTACATCGAACGTCAAATGGAGGCTCGCGGCATATGGCCGAGCGACAAACCAACCGCTTCCTAGCCAACCGACTCGCCGCTGCCGGACTGAAGCCGCAGAGCCATTTCGGCCAAAACTTTTTGATCGATCTGAATCTGGTCGACCTGATCGCCAGGTCGGCCGGTTTGACGAAGCAAGATGTTGTGCTTGAAGTGGGGACCGGCGTCGGATCGCTAACGACCCGCCTGGCCGATCAAGCTGCGGCGGTCGTTTCCGTCGAGATCGATCAACACCTGTTTCGACTAGCGTCAGCCGAATTGGCCGATTGCGACAACGTCGCACTGCTGCAATGCGACGCGCTTCAGAACAAGCACACGCTACGCCCGGAATTGATGCAGGCGGTCCGTCAGCGACTCGCAGCGACAAACGGCGGTAGGTTTCTGCTGGTCGCCAACTTGCCGTACAACGTGGCGACGCCGATCATCAGCAATCTACTGCATGAAAACCCGATGCCTGACGTGATGGTGGTCACGATTCAGAAGGAAATGGCTGATCGCTTGATCGCCCATCCGGGGACCAAGGATTACGGCGCCCTGAGCGTGTGGGTGCAAACCTTGGGACGGGCAGAGATCGTGCGAGAGCTTTCGCCGACCGTGTTTTGGCCGCGGCCCAAGGTCCACTCGGCGATTGTCAAAATCGATACTTCGCAGCAACAAAGGGCTGAAATCGCCGACTTAAAGTACTTTCACGAGACGTTGCGGGCGTTGTTCTTCCACCGTCGCAAGTACTTGCGGAGTGTCGTGATCAGCGCGACGAAGAGTTACCTGTCGAAGTCGGTCGTCGATCAGACACTGGAACAACTTTCACTCGATCGCGAATCGCGGGTCGAACAATTGGATGCCGCAGAGATCTCTCGGTTGATCGAAGCGTTACGGCAGGCGAAACTGGCGACGGCCGACCAGGCCGTTTGACCGTGTCGGGCGACCACCGCGTCGAATGACCGCGCGGGGCCGGCGTTCGTCGGGGCAGGGCCGCTCAACGTGAGTTTTGAATCACCCAGAACGCCTTCGTCAACGCCTCATGCCGTTGTTTTGCCGGAGCATCAGCGGGAGCGAGTAAGGAGCGGGCGAAATCGACCTGTTCCGGAGTCACCTCACGGTAACCCGCGGCATGAAAGACGTGGCGTAATCGCTGATCCGAATCGCTGATCGATGCCAACCAACCGCCCCGTAACGCTTCCCGATCGGCCAACCACTGCGCCCACCAAAAGTCTTCTGGGTCGGCAGGTCGGGCAACCGGGGCGGCATCCGCCGACGGAGACGAACCGCTCGGCAGTGAACCGATCCGCGAGGGTGCCACGATCAGCGGTTGAGCGAGCATCTTGTCCTGAGTGCCGAGCGTTCTCGGCCGCGAGCTCTCACGGGAATCGAGCGTAGCCACCAAACGTTCTCTGGTTGCGGAAGGCCAATGGACCCGCGCGGCGGCAAACGAGCGTTGGGCGAATGAGGCTTCGGCCAGTCTTGTTTCATCGGCGTACTGCCACTGACCGTCCTCAAAAATCTTTGGCAAACCTCGCTGCATCGGCTCGGATGAAGCGACCCAGGCGGCGACGGCTCGGACATCGAACGACGACGCGAGCAGATGATCCCCCAACATGTCGAGTGCCCGTTCGAGCGAATCGTCCTGTGGCGGTGCGATCGGCGACGATACCGGTGCGATCATCGGGTAACCGAATCCGATTTCCCAAATCAGGTTGGCCAGATTCCTGGCAACTTGCCGGTTTCCGACCAACATCCGCTTGACATCGTCACGCGACGCGACCGGCGGTTCCTCGATCGTTTCGCTCGACTGGCCGAACCAGCGGGACGGAACATGCGGATCGGCGACTCGCTGACGCCCGTCCGCCAACTCATAAAAGGTCGGCTGTTGAGGATCGTCTGAAAAAACCGCCGCGACCGCCCAGAAATCGGCCTGAGTGAATTGGCTCTCGATTTTCGAATCGTGACAGCGGGCGCAACCGACCGAGGCGCCCACGACCCGTGTCGCGAACCACTCGCCGCGATGATCAGCGGGAAGCGAACTGGAAGCGACCGGACCGTCGTCACCGAGTGCCCAGTCGGCTAACCAGTGATCGAAACGGCCACCTTGGGCGACGACCGGTGTGGCGCTGGCGACCCAGCGGGCACGATCTTCCTCGCTCGGGCGAAGACCGTCGGTTAAGGAATCGACCAACCGGGCAGCTAGCGCCTCAGCCGCGCCGCGATCCGCCCATCTGTCCGCGGTGACGCGTTTTGAAGAAACGCCACCCGCCGACGTCGGTTCGATCGGAACACCGAACCGATCGGTCACGCGATCCGACCACGCCTCGGGAGCGGCGTGAGGGGCCGGTTGGGCGCCGACGGCTTGCCAATACGCGACCAATTGCTGGTTAAAGTCGGGCAACGCGACATCGACCGATGGCGAATTCGCAGCGACCTCGAGTGAACCGGATCGACCTGGAATCGCAACTTCTTGAGACGCCGGGGGCGAGGCGTCGGCTGCGAGTTCGGGCGACGGGGTGAGAGTTACGCCGACTCGCTCCCGAGGCGAACGGTCATCAGCGGTCGTCGTCGACTCATCGACGCGATCTTCGTGACGGTCCGTGGATGTCGAATCGACGTTGGCGGCGATACGCCCATCTTGACCGACCTGTTCCGGATCACCGCGATAAAAATGGACCACCAAACCGATCAAGGACGCCGCCAGAGCGGAGACGACCACCGCGATCCGCCGCGTCGGCAATCGCTGACCGGCAGCCTCATGCGGCTCGCTGGCAATCTGGACCCGGGGACGCAACGATTCCCGCTCGGCCGCGGCGACGACCTGCTCAGTAAAGTCACGATCGGCGGGGGCGGCGAACACCTCGGCGAACAACGCATCCAAAACCCGTTCGTCGGCGGGAGTGAGCCCCTCGGAGCGTCGCTGCGACTGGTCGGGAGAACTGCTCATTTAAGTCTTTTCTTCGCTGAGTTTCGTCTGAACACATTCTCGGAGTTGCTGCTTAGCACGCTGCATCAGATTCCTCGCACCGTGTTCAGTAATGCTCAATGCGTCGGCGATATCGGCCCGACTGGCGTCTTCGGAATAACGCATCCGAAGTGCCAACCGAGCCCGATCGGTCAATGATTCCAAGCAATGACGCAGCGAATCGATCGCGGCATCACCGCTGACATCCCGTCCCGCCCACCGATTCCAAACCTCATCGAGCGGATCGGCGGTAAAAACGGTCTTGGTTTTCCCCCCTTTGCGGTAGTAGGAGGCGAGGAAATTATACGCTGTCCGTCGGAGGTATGCCGACGTTGCCGCTTCACTCTGGTAAACGAACGTGTCTTGATAAAGTACCTTCAGCAAAGTTTCCTGAGTCAAATCATCCGCTAGCGATTGGTCGCAGCCGAGCATTCTCAGGTATCGCCAAACCCCCATTTGATGGCGACGAATCAAATCTTCCGCCGAGCGGGGCGGTGGAAATTGTTCGTTGCTCACTGATGTGACTTAAGCTGGGAGCATCGCGACGGTCGACACGGTCGGTCGACCCGAAGCTGACCGGAGCTAAGCCAGCAATTCTCGGATCACCTTCCCGCCACCGGCAATTTTCATGGGACGACCGTTTTTTGAAGTGTAAGTCGTGTCGAGGGAGATTCCTAGACCCTTGCAGACGGTCGCCATCAGGTCTTCGCTGCTGTACGGTTCGGTCTCCACCTCGGTACCGTCGCGGCTGGTTTCCCCGATCGCCAGCCCGCCCTTGAGTCCGGCCCCCCCGGCGACGACCGACCAGGATCGAGCCCAGTGATCACGTCCGGCACCCTGATTAATGCGTGGTGTCCGGCCGAACTCGCCCATCCAGATGACCGCGGTATCCTGCAGCAATTCACGCTGAGCCAGGTCTTCGACCAAGGCGCTCATCGCTTGGTCGAGTTCCGGCAATTTGCGGTCGACCAGAATATCAAAAATCCCGGAATGGTTATCCCAGCCGCCGAGATCGACTTCGATGAACGGTACGCCCGCCTCGACCAATCGCCTTGCCAGCAGGCAGCCCTGACCGAAGCCCGAAGTCCCGTAGCGTTCCTTCACCTCGTCGGGCTCTTGCTCGACCTTAAAGGCCTTCATCTGATCGCTGGTCATCAGATCGAGTGTCTTCCGCAAGACCTTTTGGTGCTCTCCGGCGGGGCTACCGGCGGCAGCCGGTCCAGAACGGGTCCGCTTGACGAAATTGCTCTCGATCAAATCGAGTGCCGCGACCCGTTGCATCAGCCGCGTGTCGTCCAGGCGCATATCGAGATTCCGGATCCGACCATTGCTGCTGACCGAAAACGGCGCCCAGGCCATCCCCAAGAATCCGGGGCCGACGCTGGCACCGCCGACCGAAACGAATGGCGGAATCTGTAACTCGGGGCGCTGTTCGAACAACTCATGGGCGACCACCGAACCGTAGCCGGGGTGCTCGATGTTCGGATTCGGCACGTAACCGGTGTGCATGTAATACCGCCCCCGGTTGTGATCGGCCTCTCGGGTCGACATCGAACGGACGACCGACAGGTGGTGCATCTGTTGGGCGACCAGCGGCAGGTGTTCGCTGATCTGGGCCTCGCCCGAGGAGCTGATCGGCCGGAACGGACCGCCGGTGGCAGCGCCGGGCTTCAAATCCCAGAGGTCGATCGTCGACGGCCCGCCTCCCATCCAGAGCAAAATCGCCGATTTTCGGTTCTTTCTCAGCTCATCTGCGTTGGCCGCGATCGCGCCACCAAACGACAACGCCGTCGACGCCATCGCCGCGGAGCCAGCCAAGTGCGTGGCGAAATGCCGCCGACTCATCCCGTTCGGGGTGGGCATCCATAGTTGTGACATCGGGAGTACCTGCCGTTTAGTGTTGCAAAATGAATTCGTTGCTATTGATGATCGCCCACCACATATCCTGCAGCATCGAAACCTCGTCGCCCCCGCGGGCAGCCAGCAACTGCGCCGCAATGTTGAGTTCGTCGCGAGAGGGCGTCCGCGACAACCCAGCCAAGAACAGGTGGGACACCCGGTCCCGGCTCGATTTCCGGTCGGCGATCACCCGCTTGATGAAACCGCCGTCTCGGTCGCTGATCGCCTCCTTCGTCAGGTCGCCGTTGAATAGCATCAACGCCTGCGGGATCGACCCGTTGAATGTCGTCGCCTCATCACCCTCGTCGGTGCCGAAGGCGACCACAAACTGTTGCAACCATTTCCGTCGCTCTTGCTCCTGACGTTCGTAGCTGCCCGCGGCCGTCGCGCCACTGGCCGCCACCAGCGATTGATAAAGCTGTTCGGCGGTCATCTGCCGCAAGTAGAAGTGCGAAAACTTCGGCGTTTCGCCGATCGACGGATCATCCACCTCGTTGCTGGCGGTATGCCTGGCACTGAGCTGGTAGGGGCGGCTGAGCACGATCCAGCGGATCAATTGCTTCACATCGTGACTGTGCTTGCGGACTTCACCGGCAAGGTAGTCGAGCAATACCGGATGCGAAGGGACGTTGTGCGGCCCGAGGTCGTCGACCGGCTTCGTAAACGCGTGTCCGAGGAAGTGTGCCCAAAACCGATTGACCATCATCTTGTCGAGGTACGGGCTGTCCATCATCAGTCGCCCGAGTTCTTCTCGGCGATTGACATCGCTGACATAGCCGCTGACACCGATCGCGGTGTCATCGATGAAGACCGGATAAGCCGACTTCACCAAACCGTTCCGCAGCTCGTAAAAGATCATCGCGTCGCTGGGGTCCCTCGCCTGCCCCGCGAAGTCCTCATTGACCAACTCCGCAAAGGCGATATCACGGGTCCCGCTGACGTAGCGACGCAGCGCCCGGGTCTGCCGAAAAAACGCGTTGAAATCCCAAAAACGCTGCTGTTTCCACTGATTGAACGGGTGATTGTGACACTGCGTGCATTGCACCTGCAGACCGAGAAAGATCCGCGAAGTGCTGCTGGTCGCCAGCACCCCGTCTTCGGAATTGACTTTGTCGGCGAGAAAATTGGTCGCCCCGTTGAAGCCCTCGGTCCCCGGTTTCGTCGTCCCCTCCGCGGTTACCAGCTCATACACCATTTGGTTGTATGGCTTATTGGCTGCGAATGAATCGCGAAGATACTTCATCATCCCGTCGTGGTCGGTCAGCGAGTTTCGCTGCTGTCCGCCACTGCGCCCGATCAAGATATTGGACCACACCGTCGCCCAGTGACCGGCATACTCTTCGGCGTAACGGTCGTCATCGAGCAACCGATCGATCAAGCGTTGCCGCTTGTCGGCCGAACGGTCGCGAACGAACTCGGTCAATTCGTCGAGCGAGGGAATCCGCCCGATGACGTCCAAATAAACCCTGCGACACCAGGTCGAATCGTCAGCCTCCGGAGCGGGACGGATCTCGTAATCACGCCATTGCTGCTCAATGATGGCATTGATCTCGGACACCTGGATCGGATTGTCCGGCGGCGCCGTTCTGGCGAGCGAACAGCAAGCGACGATGATCGAGCAGGCGGTGAAAAGTCGCATTATCACGGGTCAATGGGAGGATCGTTTCCCTTCTGGGGCAGCAGAAGCTGCTAAATCTGGACTTCGAACGTGTTCGAAGACTCAATGGTACCCAGGAAAACCCCGTTTGCCGATCTTTTTGACTCGCCGCAACCCCAAATGGGGCAGCCTTTCACGTCGCTGGCGGCGAAGATCGCCAGCGACTTTCGCGGCAGACGATCATCGCGAGCGATTGATCAGTTCCATCACCTCGACCCGGCTTTTGGGGTCGTTTCGGAACGAACCGCGAACCGCCGATGTCAAACAGAGGCTGCCCGGCTTGCGGACCCCACGGATCGTCATGCATGAATGGGTCGCTTCCAGAACGACGGCGACACCTCGGGCTTGAAGGCGTTGCTCCATCAGATCAGCGATCATTTGAGTCATTCGTTCCTGAACCTGTGGACGGCGAGCGACCTCATCAACCAGCCTCGCCAATTTGCTCAAGCCGACCACCGAACCGCTCGGCAGATACGCGATGTGAGCGGTCCCGGTAAACGGCAGCAAGTGGTGCTCGCACATGCTGCAAAAACTGATGTCACGGACCAACACGATCTCGTCGTACTGCTCGGCGAAGACCTTGGCCAGGTGCCGACCGGCGTCGTATCGCAAGCCAGCAAACATCTCGGCATACATTCGCGAAACCCGCGCCGGGGTCTCGAGCAGGCCATCGCGATCGGGGTCCTCTCCGACGGCGACTAGAATCTCCCGGACGGCCGCTTCGATCCGTTTCAGATCGACACCCTCGGGCCGAGGTTCGTTGCGATCGACGAAAGCGGGGGGCAGCGGGCTGGCCGACGAGCCGGTCGGGTCATCAGCCGATTGGTCTCGGCGATTCAAGGGGGCGGTCGCTTCCATAAAAAAACAATAACCTTGCGTGGCGGAGCGGACGGGGTCGGATGACGG
>SKZY01000201.1 GCA_007127095.1 Planctomycetaceae bacterium | reverse complement strand
AGCCTCTGTGAAATTGCGACTCCGTCCCAATACTCCCGATACATCGAGATTCGATTTCGGAATCGACTGCCCGGTCCGTTCGGGATCGAGCCGGAATGCGGAGAGCGAATCAGGGGCCATGTGGTTGCGGCGAAACGTCAAAGACGCGAGAAATGGGCGAATCACTAAGCGATTAAATCGCCTAGGTGAGAAGCCGTTGCAATGCCAGTTCTTCGAGTCGGCGGCAAGTTCGTCGAGGTCGAGCATCAACGCCATGTCGTGGGCAAACTTCGCGTCGGCCGCCGGTGAAATCGACCGGACATGTTCCAGCGATTCCTGGTCGCGACAGTAGTAGGTTACATTGCAAGCGGTTTTAATTAATTCTACGTTCCCCCGAATCGTCGATGGCAGGACCACGATTCGCTTCGCCCCGCGGTGATGTTTGAGGATGAAGTCGCTCACTCTGCGATACAGCGGCACCAGATTTCCTCCGCCGCACACAACGACGGTACGATCGCGGGTCACCGTGGGAGGGGCGTCAACCTCGATCATTCGGTACCGGCAACCACTCTTGGCAAGTGCTCGGTAGGTAGCGTAGGCGATCACGCCATCGCCCGCGTTCCCGAGTGGAGGCAGGAAGACGAACTCATCTTGGGCCAGATCACAAAGCATCTCGTCATTTGCGGACAGGTCGAATGCAGATGGGGTGCCGTCACACGTTTTCATCATAGTTGCTTTCCGCTCGATCCTTAACTGTAGTCCACCACACCCCAACGACTTTTGTGGAGTATTGAACGGGTATGCTGGCGGGCTTCGCGTACAGCGTTTTCGATGGGAGCGCCGATCGCCTTCAGGCATTGTCGCCATCGCGTCTGGCCACGGTTCAAACGTTCCGATCGTGAAGCACCGATCGCGGAGGCTTCGATGTCTTGGGGAGCAACTTGAGGGAGGGCGCGCATCTCTTGGATGCAGATAGCCGGGGAGAGTTGCATCACGTCAAAATTCGCGACCGGTCGCGACTTGGGGCTGAACATCGCCACATCGACGGGGACGGAAAAAGTCTTCGTCGCGGCCAGCAGGCGAGCGGCAGACGTTCGCGAGACGATGTATCCGGCCGTACCGTAGTGCTGGTATGCCAATTTCGCCAACTGCCGTCCCCCAGGAACCGGGACGAAAGGCGGCTTCAGCAGCACTTTGCGGTTGAAGGTTTCGATCTTGATCAGGTCGGTTCTGGGGGGAATCCAGTGGTCGTTGGCGAGCAATTCGGAAGCATCTCGGGAGAGGCAGATATCGTCCTCGAAGACCGCGGCGAAATCGCTCTGGCCTTCCGCGATTGATTTCCAGGCTCTGCGGTGGCTGAGGAAACAGCCGATTTCGTTGGCCGACAGGTACTTTCCTGAAAGCGGCCGAGGATTCCAGGTCCTCGCTTCGTCGAGCGTCAATTGCGAGCCGATCACGCCGGGAATCCGGGTCAACGAAACCCCGATCTGCCCGGCTTGTAGCTGCATGTGTTGGCGGCGAGATACGGCATGATCGAGATTGATGAAGTAGCAGGGAATCGTCACGGGATCGTCCTGGTTTTCGGCCAGAACCGGGTTCACTGGTGCCGACTTTCGCTGGACAAAAGTCGGATTCCGGCCCTGACGCGAATTGCGAAGCACGGTTCGTCATCCGACGGCGCCGGAGTTTCGGAAAAACCGGTACTCGCCAACAAGGGCAATTTTTTTGTAGGTGGGTCGGCGGCGAGGTGTTACAATCCCGGCTCGAGGTCACCCCAGGTAAGGTGACTTTGATCCCCGCTCTCCCCTCCCCTACTCGCCCACCGCTGCCATCGCCATGCGTTTCCCGACGTGTCTTGCGTTTTCGGTTTGGCTGTTTTCCGCGATCGCCTCAGCCGAAGAATTGTTACCGATCGACAGCGACGTGGCGGAGGTGATCGATCACTACGTCGACGAGCGACTGGAGCGGTACGAGATCGAGCCGACACCTCCGGCCGACGCGGCGACGTATTTGCGGCGGGCGGCACTCGACTTGGCCGGCCGGATCCCGACGACCGCCGAATATGCTTGGGCGGAGGAATTGCCCGAGTCGGAACGGCGTGAGGCGATCGTCGAGCACTTGATGTCGTTGGCCGATTTCGACTTTCACCTGCGAAACAGTCTCGACGAGCTGTTGTTGTCCAACCGGCCTCACGACGGTGAGTTCCGCGAATATTTGTTGTGGGCGGTGCGATCGGGTCGATCGTGGGATCAGATTTTTCGTGATCTGTTGCTGGCTCGGCCGGCCGAGGGTCCGGAGCGGGGGGCGGCCCAGTTCGTCCGCTCACGGGTTCGCAACTTGGATGACCTGACCAATGACACCGCGATGTTGCTTTTCGGCGTCAACATCGCCTGTGCCAAATGCCACGACCATCCGTTGGTCGACCAATGGCAACAGGATCATTATTTTGGCATGCAGGCTTTTTTCAGCCGCACCTTTGCGACCCGAAAAAACGTTTTGACCGAGCGACCTTTCGGCGAGGTGAAATTTAAAAACACCGCGGGCGAGGAGAAGGTTGCCGCGTTTACCTTTTTGTCCGGGGTGAGCGTGGAGGACCAGACGATCGATTTTGCCGACGACGAGCGGAAGCGATTGGAGGAACAATTGCGGAAGCTCGAACGGGACGAAAAAGCAGGCTATGTGCTGTTCCCCGATTTCAGTCCTCGTCGCGAACTGGTCGACGTGGCACTGCGTGACGAGGAGTACCGATACTTTGCCAAGAACATCGTCAACCGGACCTGGGAGCGGCTGATGGGATTGGGGTTAGTCGATCCGCCCGACCAGATGCACGACGGCAATCTGCCGAGCCATCCCGAGTTGTTGGAATGGCTGGCCGAACACTTGGTCGCGAATCGTTATGACCTCCGCGGTTTGATCCGGGGGATCGTGATGAGCGACGCTTATTCGCGGTCGAGTCGACTGGTGACCGAGGAGAGGCCACCGTCGCCGACGACCTTTGCCCGGGCTTTGACACGTCCGTTGACGCCTCGCCAGTTGGCGACCAGCCTGCTGGTCGTCGCCCGTGGCCCGGCGGAGTTCCCGGCCGCGGAGCGTCAGCCGGACATCGGTTGGGCGCGGTTTCGCAACGACTTGGAGAACCAGGCGGGCGGTTGGGTTCGGGAATTCGAGCGGCCGACCGAGAACTTCCAGGTCTCGGTCGATGAGGCGTTATTTTTCAGCAATAGCGATCGCGTCCAGAACGACCTGCTGCGTGATTCTGGCGGTTCGTTGGTCGGTCGGTTGTTGGCCATTGACGACGACCGTGAGCTACTCCGCCAACTCTGGATCCGGGTCCTCGGTCGCGAGCCGTTGGATGATGAGGTCTCGACGGGGTTGGCATGGCTATCCCGCGACGCTACCGAGCGAAGTGATGCGATCCGTTCGCTCGCTTGGGCCGTCATCACCGGCCCGGAAGCCCGTTTCAATCACTGACCATCCGGTCGCCGTAACACTCGTTTTGTGAGGTTCGTCCACGATGTTTTTGTCCTCAGGTTACCGTGGTATCGGCGATTCCGGTCGATCGTCGCAGTCGTCGCCCGTCGGGGTCTCGCGGCGCGGTTTTTTGGCTGCTTCGGCCGCCGGTGTGGGTGCCAATTTGGTCGCCGACATGTCGGCCATCAACGGGCTCCGCTCCGCTGCGATGGCGAGCGAATTGAAGCGTCAAGATAAACGCGTGATCCTGTTGTGGCTGGCCGGCGGCGCCAGTCAATTCGAGACTTGGGACCCCAAGCCGGGGACCAAAACGGGCGGTCCGTTCCGGGCGATTCCGACCAATGTGTCCGGGATCCGGATTAGCGAATTGTTGCCGGGGTTGGCGGAACGGATGCAACACACCGCGATCATCCGTTCGTTGAACACCAAGATCGCCGATCACGGGACCGCGGCGGCGTTGATGGAGTGCGGCCGCCGGGACGATCCCGGCATCCGCTATCCGGACATCGGTGCGGTGGTCGCGCGGGAACTCGGCCGGCTCGAGAGCAAGGTTCCCGATTACGTTTCGCTCTACACGTCGACCGAGGGTCGGCGGAAGGGGACCAGCGGTTTTCTCGGTTCCCGTTACGCACCGATGTTTTTGAGCGAGAGCATGACGCCGGCCAATATTCTGCGGTCCGATTCGATCACGGACATCGATCACCGAGATCGGGCGGCGTTGCGTGAAGCGATGGCAAAGCGTTTCGTCGCGCAGAGCAAGAGCCACAGCGTCGACAGTCAGATGTCGGCCTATCAACGGGTTCATGGGTTGATGGCCAGTGCCGATCTGTTCGATGTCGAACACGAACCGGCCGATGTCCGGGCCCGTTACGGACCGACGCAGTTCGGCGAGCAGTGCTTGATCGCCCGTCGGTTGGTCGAGGCCGGGGTGCCGTTCGTCAAGGTCGCCCGGGCCTGGTGGGATAGTCATGGCCAAAACTTTGAGACCCACCGGGAACTCTGTGCCGACTTGGACCATTGCATGTCGGCGTTGTTGGACGACCTGGAACAGCGGGGGTTGTTGGAAAACACGCTCGTGATCACGCTCGGCGAGTTCGGTCGGACGCCGTCGATCAACGCCAGTTTGGGACGTGATCACTTTGCCAATGCCTGGAGTTGCAGCCTTTCGGGGGCGGGGGTTCGTGGCGGTGTCGCTTATGGCGAGACCGATGCCGAAGGACAAACCGTGGTCGACGGCGAAGCGAATGCTGGCGATCTGTTCGCGACGATCTTGGCGGCGCTCGGCATCGACCACGAGCACGAATACATGCTCGGTGCCCGCCCGATCCCGCTATCCGATTTCGGCAGTCGACCGATCGAAGCGGTGCTCGGCTGAGTCGCCGCGGCCTCGCTATGTTCCCTCCACGTTTTGACCCGATGCCAGCCATGCCTACCGACCTTGAACCGTCATCGCCCGAGCCCGTTGCCACGGCGCCGCTACCGACACAGGTGGTGGTCGATGCGACCTACTCACTTCCTGGAATCGCGTTTTGTTGTGCGGCCGGTGAACCGCCGACGACGATCTACGCGGGTCTATCCGATTTTGCCATCCATCGGATCGATACCGCGGCTGAGAAACCGCAGCCGATCCGACTCGGCGAAGCGAGTCATGACAGTTACGTGACCGGATTGGTGCGGGCTGGCGACCGATTGATTTCGGGCGGCTATGACGGTGCGTTGATCTGGTGGAATGCCGCCGACGGTGAGCAACTGCGGCGGATCGAGACCGCTCATGACAAGTGGATTCGTGGGCTCGCGATCACTCCCGATGCGACTCGCTTGGTCAGTGTCGCCGACGACATGCGGACCAAAGTGTGGGATGTCGCGACGGGAGAGCAGATCGCCGATTGGGGCGACCATGAAGTCAAGACGCCGCAAGGCTATCCATCGATGCTCTACGCCGTCGCCCTCTCTTCCGACGGGCAATGGTTGGCGACCGGTGATAAAACCGGCGAGGTCTTGGTCAGGGAATTTTCCGGGGCCGCCGGCTCGATCGTGGCGCGGCTGCAGACTCCTGTGATGTACACCTGGGACCCGCGGGCGCGGAATCATTCGATCGGCGGCATCCGCAGTTTGGCATTTTCCAACGATGGCCAGAGCTTGGCGATCGGTGGGATGGGCAAGGTCAACAACATCGATCACCTCGAAGGGCCTTCGCGGTTGGAGATCTTTGATTGGCAGGCGGGTGTGAAGCTTCACGAAATCGAAGACACGCAATTCAAGGGGCTTGTCGAAGCGTTGCGGTTTGCCCCTGATGATCGGTGGCTGATCGCGGCCGGCGGCGACCACAGTGGCTTTGTCAGTATCTACGAGGTCGGCGAAGGGAAGCTGTTGGCGCAGTCGAAAACGGGCAGCCATGTCCACGATATTTCGCTCGCCCCCGACGCGACTTCGCTGGTCACGGTCGGTCACCAGCAGGCGACGAAGGTCCTGCTGTAGTTCCGGTGGTATTCGCTCCGCTCGACCACCGGCTCATGGCCAATGGCAAAAATCCCTTCGGGATACGACCGCTGGTCGGTTGGGCAGGAACCGGATCGCAAAGGCGATTGCGCGGAAAGACACTTCAGAGGGTGCTTACTCGGTGCCGCGGTAGAGCGGCATGTGTCGGTAGTAGACTTCCAGACAGTAGATGGCGAAGCAGGTCGTGAAGAGTCGTCCGCCGGAGCGGCTGCCCCATTCGTCTCGCTGAGGCGCCCAGCTGCCGAGTTCGCGGCCGCGTTTGACCTGCATCGAGGGCAATTCTTCTCGCATCACCTCGTTCCAGGTCCTCCAGGGGCTGCCGCCAAAATGGTGAAGAACTTGTGTGGCGTAGTACCAGTAGTAGAGGTTTGGGTGACTGCGATCGAACGGGGCGCGGCGGGTGAAGTAATCGATCCCGCGGACGAGGGCCGGTTCGTCTCGGTCCCAGCCGAGGTATTGACGGCAGAGCAAGCCTTCGGCCGTCATCGGTGATGTCGGGCCGCCGAACGCTTGGTAGGAGTATGCGGCGCCGTCGTCGTGTTGGACCGAATCGAGGAATTGGCGGGTCTTGTAGAGCGTCGCCTGATCGACCGACAAGCCGGCTGACATACCGCTTTGCAGCGCCATCACGTACCACCCGGTGACCGATGTGTCGCCCGGTTCGCGCGGGCGATATCGCCAACCGCCCTGGGCGGCTTGGGCCGACTCGGCGTAGTCGAGTGACAGTTGGGCTGGTGCTCGCAGCCAGGAATCGCCGGTCATGCCGAACAGTTCGCACACGACGATCGAGGATTGGGCTTGGGCGTAGGTCCGTTGGTGGTCTTGGCCTTCATTGGCGAAGAAGCCGTCGCGGTCTTGCTGTGCCACCAACCAGCGAATCCCCTTGTTGACCTTGTCCTTGAAATCGCCTTCTTGGTGAGTCTGGCCGGCCCCCAAAAACGCGAGCAGAGCCATCGCGGTGGCGGCGACCCGATTTTCGGCGACCGCCCCATCCTCGTAGGGGCCTTTGAGGCTCCAGGAACCGTCTCGATTTTGTTGGCGGCTGAGCCAGCGGAGCCCCAATTCGACCGCGGCCTCGGTCTCCTCGGTGCCGCCGTAGATTTCCAACAGCGTCTGCCGCATCGCGCCGGAACGACCGCCGAACATTGGCGCCTCGGGGACGATCAGTTTCCCCAGTTCCGAATCGATCGTCACCAACGCTTCGCTCGGCGATTCAAAGGGCGAATCGGCATCTTCGAAGAGATCGATCGGGACCACCGAGTCCAGAGTCAGCGCGTCGTCGGCGACGAACGAGTCGGGTTCCTCGACGATCGAGAACTCGGTGAACTCGCCGAGCGAATCGCGTTCGGATTGGCCGATTGTCAGCAGGACACGACCGATTCCCTCGCCGGCGGGACTGACGATCAAAGCGAGCAGCAGCAGGGCGATCAGGTGGACGACCAGGCTAACCAGCCAAGGCGGCGCAACGTTCGCGAAGGAAAATCGCCGTGGCGGTTCGATCTCCGATAACTCGTCATCGACCGGCGGCTTCGCAGCGGGTTTTGGTGCGTCGTGAAGGGGTTGGCGGGGTGGTGCGTCAACGGGGCGACGGTTGGGACGCTCTGCCGCCACCGCGGCCGGTTTAGCCACCGCAGTCGGCTTAGCCACGGGGGCCGGCTTAGCCACGGGGGCCGGCTT
>SKZY01000318.1 GCA_007127095.1 Planctomycetaceae bacterium | reverse complement strand
TGACCCCGAATGGATTGTCAAACGCCTGGGCTCGTCGCGAACCAATCGATGAACCGAAGTGCTCGAAAAGCCGAGTCGTGATGGCGGAGTCCTTCGCTCGCACTCGGTTATCGCGGGCGTTACGACAAGTCGAGGCAGCAATGCCGGAGATTAGCCGCTTTTCTTGGAATCGCGATCCGAATGTACTACCGCGACCACGCTCCGCCTCATTTTTACGCAGAATATGGCGACTACGAGATCACTGTGGAAATCGGACGCGGCGTCGTGGAGGGTCGATTCCCGAGGCGCGCCATGGCAGCCGTGCTCGACTGGTATCATCTACACCGCGATGAACTTGCCGAGAATTCGGAACTCGCTCGGCAGAGACAACCTCTGAATCGAATTGATCCGCTGGAGTAGCCTGGTGTTTCTACACGTTACCGCCGCCCGTCACGTCCGCGACCACTTCGTGGAGATTACATTCAACGATGGCACGACCGCACATGTCGATCTTTCAGACTCGCTAGACGGGCCGATCTTCGAGCCATTGAAGGACATCGAGTACTTCAAATTGTTTTCGATCTCGGGACACACCATCGCTTGGCCCAACGGTGCGGACTTCGCTCCGGAATACTTGCGATCACTAGCCCCAGCGGCCGTAAAGTCGTAACCATGAAATCCAGGGGAGGGCGGCTTGTGGCGTTTGCTGGCGTGGATAATCAACTCCCTGTCCCCCGTGATTTCGAACGTTCGTCCGACGGATCTGAACAAATGGTCAACCTGCTTTATGTCGGTGGAAATGGAAGTGTGTACGCAATGCGTGCGACAGATTGCTCGATTCAATGGACGACCGAACTGAAGAGCGGATGGCTTATCACTGGCAGTCCGTTCGTGTCCTTACGCGAGACCAATGAATGCCTGTTCGCTTTTGCGTATGGCACTCTCTACAAGCTAGACAAGCGAACTGGTGAGATTCTGGAGACTGGTCAGCAAATCAAAAACTTGAAGCATCGTGCAGGCGTTTTCTCTACGACATTTGAATCGGACGCCGCGTCACTCGACGATGCTTGCTTAGCTGGTGACGATGGTTCCGGTGATGGGGGTGATGGAGGTGGAGGTGGAGGTGGAGGTGGAGATGGTGGTGATGGGGGCGATTAGAAACGCGACGGCGGATTACCTTCCCGTGTGCCGGAGATGGGCTTGCGGCCTGCGTCGAATGGACACCCGACCCTGCCGGCCCAGTGACGCGCAACGTTACATCGCTGAGGAAAGACTGATTGGCCATTGAGCGTGAAGATCGAATCGCGGGCTGTATTCTTGGCGGCGCTCTGGGCGACTCCATTGGATCGCACTTCGAAGGTTTGGCTGCGGTCAACGATTTCGCACTGCCATCCAATCTTCGCGTGACCGATGATACGCAGTTAACGATCGCGACATGCGAATCGATCGTTGAAACTCGCGCTGTCTCGCCCGAGTCTATCGCGAATCACTTCGTTCGCTGGTATCGCGAACGAAGATTTTCTGGGATCGGTTCCAGCACACTCAAAGCACTAATTGAACTCGACGCTGGCGGACATTGGGCAATGGTAGGCGCAACTGGCGAACGATCCGCTGGCAACGGTGCTGCCATGCGCATCGCCCCAATTGCGTTTTTCCTCGACCCGGACGTTGATGCGAATCGCCAGGCGATCCGTGACATTTGCAGAATTACACACCGAAACGATGAGGCTTACATAGGAGCGTTGGCCGTCCTTCGATCAATACGCTACGCCGTAGATGGCGGCGAACTCAATGCTGATGTCTTTACATTTTTAATTGACTCCCTGCCCGACTCAAACGTTCGTGACCGGTTAATTATTATCCGAGGTTCGTCGTTGACGATTGATGGATACGTTAAACGTTTCGGAGCCACCGGATACGTGGCTGACTCAGTTCCGCTGGCAATACTTGCGGCAATTCGAGGGTCGCACGTCATGGACTCGATCAAACAGTTGGTGCAATGCGGTGGTGATACGGATACAATTGCTTCAATGTTTGGTCAAATTTTCGGTGCGGCTCATGGCTTTGAATCTTTGCCGTTGGCTACAATTAACAGGATTGACGGCGTGACGATGATTCGTGAAACCGCTTCCAACCTTTCACGCACATCTATCGCGACGTAACCATCGATCGGGATAGGGGCCCGGTTGCCCGGGATCCCTTGCGCACCACCGTACATACGGGGCCGCATACGGCGGTTGAGTACGAGTTCTAAATCAGTGTGTTGCCGCGATGACTCAGGCCATTTTAAGAGCGTGAATTGTCCCTGCCCAAGTTCCGCATCTACCTCCACTCACTTCTCTGGTTTTGATTCGTGCTGGATGGCGCACTCGCCTGGAGCTGTCGCCCTCAAATGTGATTTCTGTACATCACCTGGCAGGTCTTGGTGAGATGCTGTCGGTTTCTACACCGATCGAGCATTGCAGGCTTCCTTCCCAAAGTTTGTCACCTCCCCGCAATTGTCTTAACCTCGTGTCTGTTTCTTACGAGCTATCCATCTGGTACGATTGGCCCCCAAAGAAATATCGGAACTGAATACAGGGGACTTGCACCTCACAAGCTTACGCCCATGTTGGGCGTACCGATCCACGGGGGCGGCGGTGGCAAGCGCATTTTGAAATCTCGTGCTCGTAATCGAACGGGGGCAGCGATGATCTTGGACGTTATGCCTGCGATGACGGGTTCACACATCTTTGCAGGGATCAACAATGCCTTCTGCGTTCTCTGCGTGGTTTGATGACGAATCGCGAAGCTGCTCGAGATGTGGATACTTCACGCACGAAACGACGCGGGATATCCCCAAGGTGCAATGTCCGGAATGCGGTCGCGAAGTGCTGGATGTGACCGATATGCTATCACGGATTTCCATTCCACCTGCCGTTCTCGCAGCCATACCGGAATCTATTGCAGACGAATGCTGCATCATTCCGTGCGACAATGATCATGCGAGACTCGTCGTGCTGGTAGACCTCACGCAGACAAATGACACCGACACCTTTGCTAAGCTGCTATTTGTTTTGAATCGACGGATCACATGCCTCCATGCGGATACAGATGTCATTCGACGAGCGATTGAACGAAATTACGGAAGCGACGAATTTACAAGCTAAGCATCGTGCGGATTTTTATAGTCGCCTTTCGCTCCGCGAAAGAACGCGAACGCTACTTTCGCGGAGCGAAAGGCGACACTTTGCGTGTATGCCATGACCCTGCCGGAATCTCTCCGCGCATTGCCGCTCGTCCCAAAGCTGGCGATTGTCACACATCATTGGAATGACCTTGTCGCTCCATCCCCCCCGGCTAATGGCTTGTATCTTGTATCCTTTCGGGATGAGCACCGTCGAGTCTATCCCGATCCCGAGGTGTTCGCCGCAATCCATCACACAACCAAGCCCCCTTCATAAATCTTTGCGAGTAAACGCCCTGGAGATTTGGTCGTGCCCAGAGGAGCGTTATGCTCAAAGGAGTCTTCGAGGGGGGCTTGCTAAACTAAAAACGTACGTTTCGGGAGTCACATGATGAGACGCACGATGGCGGCATTCGTGCTTTCGGTCGGACTGCCACTTTCGGTGGCCGCCTGCCTTTGGGATCGGGACACTCCCGCCGCAGAGGCCATCGGAATGCCGGAGGTCGTCGCCGTGTTGACCGGCCGGTTTGAACGGAATCCGCCGTTGTACTACGAAATGCGTCTGGCTCGGGTGACGCTTCATCTCCAGAGTCGGCCTGACGACCTCGCCGCCTACGACGATGCCGGTGTCGCCTGCGACCGCCTTGGGTTGGGGGACGAAGCGATTTCCTGGATGGCCAGAAAGCGAGTGGAATTGGAGAAGCTCGACGCTTCTCGTCCCGAGGTCCAGGAGCACCGCTACCGATATCACGCGAACCTCGGCACGTTTCTTGTTCATCGTTGGGCGAGTCAAGGCGCCGATCGAGCCCGGATCGACGAGGTCGAGGCCGCTTGCGATCAGATCGCCAAGGCGTTGGAGATCAACCCAGACGCACATTTCGGTCGGGAAAAATACCAGTTGCAAGCGATGCAGTGGATCGTCAACCCGCCACGGGCCGACAGCTCACAATTCCTGCCCAATTTTCTTGATTGGGACTTCCACGACATTTATGGCGAGTCAACTGAGCCCGAGGAGGCCGATGAGGCGGTACGAGGCCTCACCGGTCTGATCGTGCTCGGCAATGCCTGGGAGAGCGTGGATGTTTTTCATGCCCTGAATGTCGCGCTGCAACGCAACTCATTGGGTTTCGAGCGGGGCCGTTACGGCGGACGCAACTCGCTGGCCTATTTCGCCTGGCTCCGTTGCGTAGAACTGGTGGACTCGGGCCAGGGATCGTTCTTGCCCGATGCGCCGAAAGGTGAAAAGCTGAAACGGTTACTGCATCGCCCCGATTTCACCAAGGCGGACTTGCTTCTCGATCCCGCTTTTCGGCAGCTTCGTACCGAGGCTGACGCTTGGCATACGGAGCGCGTCGCATTCATGTTGCGGCGGTTGGATGCGGGCCGCCACCCCGACACCGATTCACGCTTCTGGGAAGGCTATACGGCTCTACCCGCGCCAGAATTGCCGACGATCTCGGTCCCCGACGCCTACGACGCCTGGCAGGCTCGACGCATGAAGATGGTGTTACTGGTCATTGTCGGCTTCCCGATGCTGCTATTGGGGTTGGCAGTCGTCTGGTGGATCGTCCGAGCAACAAGAACAAGATCGGCGTGAAGGCTGGAGAGAACACCAGGGACACACCGAGCGTCAGGGGGACACCGAGCGTCAGGGACGTACCAACCACGCCTGGCCAACAACCTTCCCACTCCGGCTCCCTTCTCCCCGGCTCTGCGGGGAGAAGGGCTGGGGATGAGGGGCCGCCGGCCATCGCGCACGCCGACGCCGCTGGCCAGCCCCGATCGCCACAGAGGAAACAACCGCAATCACTGTCCGCACCAGCGCTGTCGGCCTCATCACACCGAGGTGCTGTGTCCCCGACGACCTCGCTCCCGATGGATCGAGACCACGTTTCGTTGCTCGAGACTTCATCGGCGAACTCGGGCAGGTGAGTCGGAGATACAATACGTATCTCTTTTCCTCGCTTCGCCTTCCCCCCCGATCCCCCACCCATACCATGCTTCAGCGAACATTCCTGATCGCGCTCTTGCTGAGCGGCTGGTCATTCGCCGTCGTGAACGCCGACGATGGGCTGCGACCCTACGAATCGAATCGCTACTACTGGCAATACCGCGGCGAACCGGTGCTGCTGCTCGGCGGCAGCGTCGATGACAACCTGTTCCAAATCCCCGATCTGCAGCAACACCTCGACCAGATCCGCAGCGCCGGCGGAAACTACATCCGCAACACGATGAGCGACCGCAACGACATCGGGCATGAGGTTTACCCTTACCGCCGACTCGCCAGCGGACAGTACGACCTGAACCAGTGGAACGACGAATACTGGAGTCGTTTCGAGAACCTGCTGCGTTGGACCGCTGAACGCGAAATCTTCGTCCAGATCGAAGTCTGGGACCGGTTCGACTACTCCCGCGATCATTGGCCTCCGCACCCCTACCATCCGCAAAACAACGTCAACTACGGCGAAACCGAATCGGGACTGGCTGATCGCTACCCGGACCACCCCGGGCAGAACCGACAGCTATTTTTCTTCACCACGCCGGCCCAGCAAAACAACACCCTGCTGCTCGCCTACCAACAGCGTTTCGTCGATAAGCTGCTCGCCCACTCGCTGCAGTACGACCATGTGCTGTACTGCATCGACAACGAGACGTCGGGAGAAGAAGCCTGGGCGACCTATTGGGCGGAGCACCTGCGGAGGCGAGCCGACGAAGCGGGGGTGAAAATCAATATCACCCAGATGTGGGACGATTGGAACCTGCGCGGCGACGAACACCGCCGGACGATCGACCATCCCGAGCGATACGACTTCATCGACGTCTCACAAAACAATCACAAACAGGGGCAGGAGCATTGGGACAACTTCCAGTGGGTTCGCAGCTACATCCGGCCGCGGCCGCGGCCGATCAACACGGTCAAGACTTACGGGGCCGACGGGAATAAGTTCGGACACACCAGCCAAGATGGCGTGGAGCGGTTCTTTCGACACATCCTTGGCGGAGCCGCCTCGGCCCGATTTCACCGTCCCGACTCCGGCCTCGGCCTGTCCGATGTCGCCATCGCCGCGATCGGTGCCGCTCGCAAGTTGGAATCGGAAGTCCCACTCTGGCAGCTCCGGCCGGCGAACGAACTGCTCTCGGCTCGCGACGACAACCAGGCTTACCTCGCCGCCGATCCGGGAACCGCCTACGCGTTGTACTTCACCCGCGGCGGATCCGTCGGCCTCGACCTCAGCGATGCCGAAGGTCAGCTGACGCTTAAGTGGATCAATATCGACAGTGGCCAGTGGGGAGAATCGGATCAACTGACCGCCGGAGCGACCGTCTCGATCAACCCGCCCGGCAAAGGCAATTGGCTCGCCGTGATCCGAAGGTAGCCGCGAGCGAATTGCAGGACCCTGTTATTCTTGGGGTGCATCTGGGACACGTCATTGCCCAGGCGTTTTGTGATGGGTTTTCTGACAGAGCCTAAACTGCTCCACAATTCGATACAGAAGTTACTCGTTTTGGCGTAAGATACAAAGCGTTGGGCACTGTCGGGCGTTCCAAACACCGTCCCGGTATGGTTCTGATGGTCAAAACTGCATAGGTGCTAACCATGAATGGCATAAACAGATCACTTGCCACTTTGATTATGGCGACAGCACTTGGTGCGACTGCGGTTGCTCAAGACGATGCTGCCGATTCTCAGCCGGGTCGCGCTGATAGCGATAGCAATGCACTGGTCGCTGCCCTACGCGATGGAGCCACCATCGAATTGGTGGCGGTGATTCGCGTCCAGGATTCGGGGGACGTCGCTTGGCATCCGAACGGAAATACGATTCAGATTTCGGACGATTGGCCGGACGTTCTGAGGGTCCGAGCTGATAATCCGACGCACGGATTCATTTTTCGGTTCAAAGGATTTAAAAACGGGCAAGGAGTCGGATGGGACACAGCCCTGACTTCTCCGCTTCCTGGGGAATCGGTGAAAGAGTTTCTGAGCGTATCCGGAAGTTTCCCCGATCGACGCTCGATCGATATTCGTGTGGGAGTCCTCGATAGCTGGGGGCCTTGGCAACCGACCGATGCCGACGGGACGATCACGAACCGCGTCAAAGTGCCAGGCCCCGCTGCGGCCCTCTACCGATCGATCCACTCGTTGAATGTAATGGGAACATCGAAACCGAAAATCGGCTTGAACCGAAATGCTGTTTCTCAGCCTCTGGCGAGTCTTGCGGACTACGAAATAGTCGCTGTTGATACACAGGGCGAGAAGCATCGTCGCAGAGGGGTGGGGATATGGAACGACGAGCAGGTGCCTTTTTTTGATCTCGGAGCGATCGACCTTCATGCTTTTGAGTTTCGTCTTCGACCCTACACGCAGTGGGCTGAGTTTACAAAAGTTCCTTTAGAGGCTGACGCGACCGGCGCGGAAGTCAGCGTTACCGAGCCAGAGGCCGCAAACCGCGAACCATTTTCGGGAGCAAGCGGCTAATCGTGGGCTGTCAAAAATTCGGGGTTGACGTGTTAAAACAGGGCCGGTGCGTTGACAATTTTTTGTCCCGAATCTGAGAGTGGGGTCATCACGTCAACGGCAGTTGCCGTAGCCGAAGAGCATGGATCGTTCGGCAGCCTTGGAT
>SKZY01000019.1 GCA_007127095.1 Planctomycetaceae bacterium | reverse complement strand
TGCCGCTGATGCCGCGATCGCGGCCAACGCGATGCTGGGCGTGGTCGAACCGATGATGTGCGGGATCGGCGGCGACCTGTTTTGCCTCTATTGGGATCACGCCACACAGCGTTTGTATGGGCTGAATGCCAGCGGCCGCAGCCCCTTCGCGGCCGACGCCAGCCGTGTCAAGGAACGTGGTCTGGAACAGATCCCCGACGACGACCCGTTGGCCTGGACCGTGCCGGGGTGCGTCAGCGGCTGGGACGCCTTGAACTCCCGCTTCGGCAGTCGGCCGCTGGCTGACCTGCTCGCCCCGGCGATCGTCACGGCCACCGACGGGTTTCCGGTCTCGGAGATCATCGCCGCGGATTGGCAGTCGCAGGAAGAGCGATTGCGGGCCGATCCCGGTTCGGCGGCGACCTATCTAATCGACGGCCGGGCGCCGCAGTTCGGTGAATTGATGCGGCTGCCTCGCTTGGCCGATAGTTACCGCCAAATCGCTCGCGGCGGTGCTGATGCGTTTTACCGTGGCGACCTCGCCCGCCGATTGGTCGCGTTCAGCGAAGCCAGCGGTGGGCTATTGAGCCTGCGCGACTTCCAGGAACACCGGGCCGACTGGGTGGAACCGGTATCGACCGACTACCGTGGCCACCGGGTCTGGCAGATGCCGCCCAACGGCCAAGGGATCTCGGTGCTGCAGATGCTCAATACGCTCGAACCGTTCGACCTGAAATCGTTCGGACCGGGGCACCCCGAATACCTGCACTTGCTGATCGAAGCGAAGAAATTGGCGTTCGCCGACCGCGCCCGGTTTTACGCCGATCCCGGCTTTGGTGACGTCCCGACCGACGAACTGATCTCACGGCGTTACGGTAGGCAGCAGGCCGGCCGGATCGACAGACAACGGGCGGCGACCGACGTGCCCGCCGGAGACCCACGGGCCGGGGCCGGCGATACGGTTTATCTGACCGTGGTCGACCAAGACCGCAATGTCTGCTCGATGATTCAAAGCGTTTACTACCTGTTCGGCTCGAAACGGACACCGCCGGACCTCGGTTTCGTATTGCAGAACCGCGGTGCATCGTTCGCTTTGGAAGAGGGCCATGCGAACCGGTTGGAGCCGCATAAGCGACCGTTTCACACGATCATCCCCGCGATGGTGACCCGCCAGGACCGGCCGTGGTTTTCGTTCGGGGTGATGGGCGGCGATATGCAGCCGCAGGGGCAAGTTCAGGTATTGGTCAACCTGATCGATTTCGGGATGAACGTGCAAGCGGCCGGTGACGCCGCCCGGGTCAGGCACGAGGGGAGTGCCACGCCGAGCGGCTTGGCGGCCGACGGGGGCGGCACGGTCGTTGTCGAAGGCGGCATTTCCGAGCAAGCGGTTGAAGCGTTGACCGCCAAGGGGCACCGCGTCACGCGATCACGATCGGGCTACGGCGGTTATCAGGGAATCCTGATCGACTGGGAACGAGGCGTATTGCAGGGCGCGTCGGAAGCCCGCAAAGACGGGGCGGCGATCGGGTTTTGAATCGCGAGAAACCGCGGACGGTTCAGCGTGCCGCCGCGGTCGAGACTGTCGTATCGTCGCCCAGCAGTCGGCGTATTTTTTGCGAACCGTTGGGCTCGCCGGCGAGTTCTTCGCCGGGAGAACTGCCCCAGGGAATTGCTTGTTCGGAATCGTTCACCAATTGGTACTGCGGTACCGGTGACGTCCGGCTGCTGTCGTGCAATTGAATGCTGCGGAGCCGGAGCGATTCACGATGGGGGGCCAGGATCGCGGCCAGTTTGGCTGCGCCGATGATCCGCGGGTCGCCGAAGCTGGACCCCACGCCGCCGGTCGGATAGACCTCGGGGATCTCGATGTGCAAGTACTGCATCGTATGTTCGCGTGTGAACTCGGTCGTCGGCAACAGCACGCCTTCCTCATCGACGGCGAAGAACGAGCGACCGGAGATCTCGGGATGTCGGCTGATCACAAACACCATCGCCACCGGGGTTCGGTACCGGAGGTGGACATCGACGACGCCGCCCGGTAATTTCCGGACCGCCGTCACGCGGCTGACCCAGACATGCGAGGAGAATGCGGCGGCGACCCGCGCGGTCGCTCCGGGGTCGATCAACGACAATTGGTCGAGTTTCGATTCGCGATAGACGGCATCGACGACATCGCTTTGGATGTGTGGCGGCCGCTCGGTGACGTGAATTTTGTCGGGGTCGAGTCCATAGAACTGGCGAGCGACATGTTCCGCGCCCCATTTCTGCCAGGCGATGTAGCCACCGAAAACCAGCAGGACTGGCCAGAGCATCGCCAACACCGCTGGCGCGTGAATCAACCGCTGGATCAAGTGGCGCAGCGGCAGTCGCGAGTAGGTCGGCTTCGATTCGCGTTTCACCACCGATCCGTCCCCCGTGGCGTTGAATCTTGGGCTGAGAAAGCAGCCTTTGGGTGATTGCTACCAAATTCGCAGGTTGGTTTGCAAGTCGATCCCGGTTTGCAACAGCACCTGTTCGCGGACGCGATCGATCAATTTGAGGCAATCGTCGCTGGTGGCTCCTTCGGAGGCGACCAGGATACCGGGCTTTTCGGCATTCAGCGAAACGCCGCCTTCGCGAACCCCGGCCAAGCCGATATCGGCGATCAATCGGTGGGCGGTCGCGCCGTCGGGATCGACGAAGGGGACGGCGATCCGGCCGCCTCCCTGGGCAGGAGAAGCGTGGCGGATGATCCAAAGTTTCTGCATCCGCTTGGTCAACGTCTCCAAGTCGGTCGCTTCGAGGCCGAACGTCGCCGAAAGGATGACGGTATCGCCGAGATTTGATCGGCGGTGCGAAAATTGAGCCTCGTCGGCTCCGATCGTGCGGACCTGACCGTCGCGGCCGAGCACTTCGATTTCTTCAGTGACCGAACCGATGTCGCGGCCTCGAGCGCCGGCGTTGCTGACCAACGCTCCGCCGATGGTCCCGGGAATACCGAGCATGTGTTCGAGGCCGGCCAAACCGGCACCGACGGCATGCGTCACGGCATGCGAAAGTTTGGCCCCACCGCCGGCTCGCAGCCGATCACCATCGATCGACAATTCGCCCAACGCCGCCGCAGCGAGCGAAACGACCAAGCAATCGACACCCGATTCGCGTGCCAACAGGTTGCTACCACCACCGAGGACACGGACCTGAATTCCGAGACGATTGGCAGCGATGACCAATTCGATCAACTCTTGCCGGGTCGTCGGCTCGGCGAAGTAACGAGCAGGCCCGCCGATCCCCAACCAGAGATGGGGGGCCAATTCGTGGTCGTACTGAATCAGGTGAGCGACAGAGTCGGGAAACTGCATGGCCGGCGAACCGCGAAAGTCGGGGAGAGCGATTGGACCGGCATGATAACCGATCGGCTCCGCGAGGCGAATCAGGGTAGTCGGCCGCGCGGAGAAAAACTCCCGTTGAGCGGGCTTAGGATCAACCGCGGCGAACAGCCGAAACGGCCGAGCGGATCAAATTGCGGACTGGTCCCCGCGACTGAAATCCCGTCAACTGCGATCGTTTCCAGCCGCCGGAATTGGCTTTGGTAAAAACGATGATTTGCGGTATGCTCCCGCCCCGCATCAGTTCGCCCGCGAGCTTCGGGTCGGCGTCGTGGTCGACGACGGCGACGCTGACTTCGTCGAGTTCACCAGAAGCTTCCATCTCCTTGATGGTCGTGTTCTTCAGCGTCTGACAAGCGGGGCACCATTTCGCGCTGACGATCACCATCAACGGTTTGTCCTCGGTCTGCGCTTTCTGGTAAGCAGTCGCGTAATCGCTGACACGGGACGTCGAACTGGGGAGCATGGCGATCAGCGCCGAGAACAGCAACATGAGCATACGAGACTCTCTTTTCCATAATGAACGGGAATCGCCACCGAGCGACCCCCGCTCGATAGACTGTCCAAGTCAAGCTGTCGAAATCCTGTCCAACGGACCATCCGGTGGCCAGCTCGCGACAACACCTTTTAAGTCACCTTGTAGGGGTTAGCTAAAAAGTGCCGCCGGATTGTAAGAACCGCGAGGTGACCCACAAGGGCTTTCGCCGATTTTGTCGCCGCCACCGCCCGCCGTCTGGACAAGGGGTATCCGTTCCCCTCCTTTCGCGAAAGGGCGTCAAGCATCCGCTGCCGGTGATTAGGGGGCGGCAGGCCGGCGTTAGGGGAGGCTCTATGCTGGCACAGAAACGAACGAATATTGGGATCAGGGTGAGGAGATTGGCGTGAAGTTGCGTATCGGTTTGATCCAGATCGGGTCGGCTTGGCCGACCCGACACCGTCCGGCGCTGCGGATGTTGCGGGATCGTTTTGACGTCCGAGCGGTCTGCTGCAATGTCGCCAAGAAGGCCGAACCGATCGCTGCCGAGTTCCAAGCCGACCTTCTCGACGGCTATCGAGCGATGGTCGATCGCAATGACATCGACGCGGTACTGATCTTGGAGCGGTCTTGGCACGGTTGGTTGCCGGTGCTGGCCGCCTGCGACGCTGGCAAGGCGGTCTACTGGGCGGGTGACCCGCAATTCGATCCGGTCGCCGATGCGTCGGTCTACCAGCGGGTCGACGAGTCGGGAATCGCTTTCATGGCCGAATTACCGAGGCGATTCGCACCGGCCACGCTGCGTTTGAAGGAATTGATCGCGACCAAATTGGGACCGCCCCGACTGATTTTTTGTCATCGCCGGTTGGCGGTGACCGCGGCCAAGCCGGGCGGGATCTGCGACAGCGACCCGTTGGCCGAAAGTCGTCGCGAACTGATCGAGTTGATCGATTGGTGTCGCTATGTCGTGGCCCGAGATCCGTCAGCGGTGACCGCCATGGTTCACCACCTCCCCGGCGACGGAGCGGATACCGGCGAACGCGATTACCAATGCTTGAGTCTGCGATTCGCGGGGCTGCCGACGGCCCCGGAAGTGATGTGTCAGCTCAGTTGCGGGCAATACATCCCGGCGTCGTGGCACGAGGCGATCGGTTTTCGACCACCTTCGGCGATGCAGATCTGTTGTGAACACGGCGTCGCCTTCATCGACCTGCCGTCGAACCTCGTCTGGTTCGATGAAGCCGGTCGCCACCTCGAATCGCTGGAAACCGAGCTTTCGGTCGGAGAGCAGATGTTGACCCAGTTTCACCGCACGGTGACCAGTCTGGTGCGGCGGCGAAACGACCTGGACGACGCCTTCCGCGCCGCCACGGTGTTGTGCGCGGCCGACCGCAGCGCGGCCGAGCGGCGTCAGATCGACTTGCCGGCGAGTTGATCGGTCGACCGATGAGGTCGGTTCAGGTCTTGACGCTGACCGTCCTCAGCCGGAGTTCGTTCAACTGATCGGCATCGACGTTTCCGGGCGCTTCGGTCATCAGGTCGGTCGCTTTTTGGGTCTTGGGGAAGGCGATCACTTCGCGGATGTTCTCCAACCCGGCCAACAGCATCACCCAACGATCGATCCCCAGGGCGATGCCGCCGTGTGGTGGAGCGCCATATTTGAGAGCGTCGAGCAGGAATCCGAACCGGTCGCGGGCGGTCGCCTCGTCGATCCCTAGCAATTCGAAGACCTGTTGTTGGGTCGCCGGGTCGTGGATCCGGATCGTCCCACCGCCGGCTTCGCTGCCGTTGATCACCAGGTCATAAGCCTGGGCGCGGCAGGCGGCCGGATCGGTGGCGAGCAGTTCGAGATCCTCGGCCAGTGGAGCCGTGAAGGGGTGGTGTTTGGCATGCCATTGCCCCGATTCCTCATCGCGTTCGAACATCGGAAAATCGGTGATCCAGGAGCAGTGCAGCGAATCGGGCGAATAGAGTTTCAGCTCCGCACCGAGTCGCTTGCGGAGTCCCGCCAAGCCGCGACAGGTGACGTTCCAGGAATCGGCCAGAAACAGCAACAGGTCGCCGGGTTGAGCGTTCATCGCCGCCGTGATCGCCGACAATTCTTCGGCGGTAAAGTTCTTGCTGGTCGGACTCCAGAGTGTCCCATCGGCTTCGACACGGAACCAGGCCAACCCACGGGCGCCGAAGTCTCGCTTGACGAACTCGGTCAATTCATCGAGCCGGCGGCGGGAGAAATCTTCGGCCTGGCCTGCGACCTTGATGCCGCGGACGAAGCCGCCGCTGTCGGCGGTCGCTCGGAAGACGCGGAACTCGACCGTCTTGGCGATTTCGGTGATGTCGACGATTTCCATCGCGAACCGCAGGTCGGGCTGATCGCTACCGTACCGACGCATCGCTTCCTCGAACGTCATCCTCGGCAGCGGCGTGGGGATTGCTCGCCCGAGTACCTTCCGTACGACGCGGTCGACCAGGCCGTCGATGATCGCGATCACGTCCTCGGCATCGACGAACGACATTTCGAGGTCGAGCTGCGTGAACTCGGGTTGGCGGTCGGCCCGCAGGTCCTCATCGCGAAAGCACTTAGCGACCTGGACGTAGCGATCAAAGCCGGCCACCATCAGGATCTGTTTATAGAGTTGGGGCGATTGGGGCAGGGCGTAGAATTGGCCGGGATGAACGCGGCTGGGGACGAGATAATCGCGGGCCCCTTCGGGAGTGCTGCGACCGAGGATCGGCGTTTCGACATCGATGAAGTCGTGCTCCGCGAAGTAATCCCGCATCTCCTTGATGATTTGGCTGCGGGTGATCAGCGACCGCTGCATCTGCGGCCGGCGGAGATCGAGAAAGCGGTATTTCAGTCGCAGGTCTTCGTTCGGCAGGTCGGGCTGTGAGGGGACGAACGGCGGGGCGACCGAAGCGTTGAGGACTTCGACGGCGGCGCAGCGGAGTTCGATCTCGCCGGTAGAGAGTTTTTCGTTCACCTTACCTTCGAGCCGGTGGGCGACGGAACCGTGGGCCTTGATCACCCATTCGGCACCGACGCGGCCTGCGAAATCGATCGCCGGTTGGTCGGCTTCGGGCGGTCCGATGACGACCTGAGTGACGCCATAGCGGTCGCGAAGATCGATAAACACGGCCCCACCATGATCCCGCTTGCTCTCGACCCAGCCGCAGAGGGTGGCTTCGCAACCGACGTCGGAGACTCGTAATTCGCCGCAATTGTGTGAGCGTAGCAAGGCTGGTGCCCTTGATGGGTAGGGACGTTAGACGGGGTGAGCGGCCGCAGTGGCGCTGTTCGATCGGTTCCCGGCGGCGGGAAGAGCGGCCGCCGGGCGAGCATTCTAAGTAACTTAGCCGCGACCGAAAGCGTACTTGGCTGAGCGAAGTGCGGGAAAAATCACGACCGCGCTTGAACCTGCTGCCGCATGAATCGCAGCGAATCGGTCGCCAAGGTGATTTCGTCCTTGTACATCCGCCGCCAGATCTTGGTCGCCGCGGCGATCTCCGGCAACGCCAACCCGAACGCCTCGACGACCATCCAGCCGTCATAGCCGATCTCGGCGATGCTATCGAAGTTCCGCTGCCAATTGACACCGCCCTGCCCAGGCGTGCTGCGATCGTTCTCGCTGATGTGGATATGACAGAGCTTATCGCCGCCGGCGGCGAGCGACGTCTTGATGCACTTCTCTTCGATGTTGGCATGGAAGGTGTCGTACATCATCCCGCAGGCCGGGTGGTCGACGGCGCGGACGAACTCCGCGGTATCCTGACCGCAGTTGAGGAAATAGCATTCGAAGCGGTTGAGCCATTCGACGGCCAATCGCACACCCATCTCGCCGGCGTATTCGGCCGTCTGCTGCATGCTCTCGACACCCCACTTCCACTCGTCATCGGTGCGGCCGGAACCGCTGAAATAGCCGAGGGCCGAGTGATAGGGGCCGACCAGCGTTTCGACTCCGGCAGCGGCGCAGGCGTCGATCGTCCGTTTGTTGTTTTCGACACCGCGGCGGCGGACGCCCGCGTCGGGCGAGATCGGGTTGTCGTCCTCGCCGCGGATCGTCACCGCGGTCCGGCCGAGGCCGAGGCCGTCGAGCCGCTGGCCGATCAACGCATAGTCGAGTTCGAGGTTGAAGATCGGCAATTCGACACCGTCAAAGCCGATCTCCTTGAGCTGTTCGATGACCGGGAACAGGGCATCGTTGACTTCGCCGGACCAGAGCAGCAGGTTCATTCCGTATTTCATCAGGTCGATTCTCGCAGCGTGGTATCAAGTGGGTGGGGATGGGTCAGCGACGGGTGTCGCAGCGGGCGGTGTGAGGAGTTCATCGCAGCGCTGGGCGACGACCGCCCGCGCCGCCGGCAGCCAGCTTAACAGGTGCTCGCCGAGCGGGGGCAGCCCGACCCGCCGCATGATCTGTTCGAGGCGAAACAAGAGTCTGGCGTCATCGAGATAGTCGTACAAGAACCGGACTTCGAGGAACCGGGCGATCCCCACCGCGAGGTGATTGGTGGGGACACGGTGATTGCTGGGGACATGGTGATTGCTGGGGATACGGGCGATGCGGTTGACGACATCTTGGACATGAGTGGCCGAGACGCGGCCGAGTTTCTGGTAGTAATCCGCCGCCAACCCAGGGTCCCGCTCCATCAGTGTGGCGTCGATCAAGATTTCGACCAGAATGTGGCCGAGAAAACTGGGGCGAAAGCCTTCGTCGTCGGGCAACCGTTGGCGAAGCTCGACAGCGAATCGCAAGCTCGTCTCGGCGAACGCCCGCGTCTGGTGAAACCAACGATCGTCGGCCAGGTGGCGGAGGATCCCAGCGGCGAGCTGTCGGGTCGCGAAATCTTCGTCAGCCAACAGAGTTTCGGCGGCGTGGCCGCGGACCCGCACCTTGCGATCGATCACCGACAACCAATCGGGGACGGCGGTCCCGGCGACGAAATAGGGCGAATCGAGAAATCGACAGCCGTGGGCGAGGTAATTCATGCGATTGGTGGTCGTGTTGAAGGTGTCGCGGTAGGTCGGGCAGGTCGGGCAGGTTGGGCAGACGGTCGGAGGATGGGTGCAGGGTGACAACCAAGAGCCTACCGAATGGCTCGTCCCGCGGTTGATGGCCGGCACGGGTTAAACTCGGCTTGCCACGGGCCGAAGGGGCTTGGTAGGAGACCGCTTGACGTCATTTCGATACCCACCGTCATAGGAGCCAACGCATGCCGCGGCGGCTGATCGTTTGCCTCTTCGCCCTCGTCTCGGCCATCTCGATGGTCCGGGCCGATCGTGCGTCAGCTCAAATGGGTGGCGGCGCCGGGGGTGGTGCAGGACCCAACCCTGCCAATCTGCCCGAACGGCCACCCTTTCGGGATTTCGTCCATGAACATGGCGGCATTCGACCTCAACCCAAGCAGGGCGATCGGTTGGTCGCCGATGTGACCGTCACCGGTAACGTCAGGATCTCGACCGACAAGGTGTTCCAAAAACTGCAGACTCGCAAAGACCGATTCTACGAGTTCGAGACGGTACTGGCCGATATCCGCCGGTTGCACGAATTGTTCGAATACGCGACCTACGAGCTGAAGGAGTTACCCGAAGGGATCGCCGTCCACTTCACCGTCCGCGAGCGACCGGCGATTTCTCAAGTCCGCTATCTCGGCAATCGTGCGATCAACGATCGTGACTTGGCGGGGCGATCGGGAATCAATGTCGGAGACCCGTTGAACGAGTTCTCGATCGAATCGGGGCGTCGTCGCCTACTCGATTACTACCGTGAAGAAGGGTTCAATCAGGCGACCGTGACGACCGTCCGCGGCGATTCGCTGGCCGGTCAGAGCAGTTCCGAGGATCAGAGCGCGGTTTATTTCCGGATCAACGAAGGGCCGAAAGAGCGGATCGCGGCGATCCACATCGAAGGGAATTCGATCGTCAGCGAAGCGCGGCTGAAGAAGGTGATCGGCAGTCGAGGCCCGCTGGCCGGCTTGCTGCGATACATCAATAACAAGGCCGACCTGAACCAGATCGACCAGGACGTCGAGGTACTGGAATCGTACTACCACAACCTCGGCTTTCTGACCGCGACCGTCGGACGCCGGTTTCACTACGACGCTTCGGGCAAGTGGCTGACCGTCACCTTTGTCATCGAGGAAGGGATCCGCTATCGGGTCAATGATGTCCGCATCGTCGGCAACCGATTCATCGAAACCGAATCATTGCTGGACAGTTTGACCCTTAAGCCGGGTGACGCCTTCAACGGCACTTTGATGCGGAAAGACGTCTCCGAAATCGTCTACGGTTACGGATCATTCGGCTTTATCTACGCCGAGGTGCAACCTCAGACGGTGATGCGGGACGAGAACGACTTGGTCGACCTGGTTTACAAGATCGAAGAGGGCGACCGCTGGAAGATCCGCAATATCAATATCAATATTGACGGCGAGCCCCACTTGATGAAAGACACCACGCTGTTGAACCAAATCGATCTGGTCGAGGGAGAATTCATCGACCGTCGGACATTGGAGATCAACCGACGACGGATCGAACGGTTGAGCCTGTTGGAAGCCAATCCGGCGATCGCCGAGCCGCCTGATATCCGGGTGATCCCATTGGACGAGACGGACAGTAATTATTGACCGCCGGGCGACTCCTCGGCGACGGATTGAACGCCCAGTCGATGTCGCGGGTGACCCGCCAGCCCTCAGATATGTCATTTATCGGTACGGATACCGCCCTCATGACCGACTCGAATCGCACGACCGGACTTCCTCGTTGGCTGCCCCCTTGGGGGTTGCTAGTGATGGCTGTCGGCTGCAATCACCTGGCCCCTGGAATCGCCCCGATTTCGAGCGATCCGCCGTCGATGGCAAACCTCGGCCGGTCACAGATGGGCGTGGTCGACGACGGCGACGAGGACGAGCCGTGGCCCGAAGTGGCGAAGAAGTTGGGTGTCAACATCGATGCCGATTCGGGTGTCGAACTCGGCCCGTTGGTCCAGCCGAACGCCGGCGAACGGGACGGTCGCTACGTCGCGCGACAATTTCCGCAACCGCCAACCGGCTATCAGCCACCACCGACCTATCAGCCACCGACGACGCAAGCTCCGGGAAACACGATCCCGCCGCCTTCCAATTACCAGGTGTCACCGACTCAGCCCCCGACGGCGACGAACGTCCCGCCCGGCGGCGTCGCGGTCCCGTCGAGAGAGCCGCTGCCGCCTCCGCCGGGCAACGACGGCGGTGCGACCCCCTTTATCCCGAACAGTCCGCTCGGCGATCCGTCCGCTGGCCAGCAAGGCTCGGTCGGCAATCCCGGTACGCCGCTGGACCCCTATTTCGGCGCCCCGACGGCGCCGCCGGTCTTCACACCGAATACTCGGATGGCCGACCTGGAATTGACGGGAGTCCCGGCACGGACCGGCCGGATCATGCTGGGCGGTGCCGTAAATAGTGACGCCGGGGTGATGGGCCAGATCACTGTCGACGAGCGGAACTTCGACATCATGCGGTGGCCCACGAGCTTTCAGGATTTTGCCAACGGGACCGCGTTTCGCGGTGCCGGCCAGACATTTCGGGTCGAAGCCGTGCCCGGTTCGATCTTCAAACGTTACACAGCCAACTTCGTCGAACCGAACCTGTTCGGCTACCTGCCGATCAGTCTTGGCGTCTCGGGGTTTCTTTATGACCGACGGTTCCGGGACTACGACGAAGAACGTCTCGGCGGTCGCGTCAGCTTCGGCTATCGGGTCACGCCCGACTTGTCGGTATCGACCGGGATCACCGGCCAAAGCGTCAGGGTTCACAATCCACGAATCGCCGGCGTGCAGCCGTTGGACGACGTGTTGGGTAGCAGCGAACTCTATACCGGCGAGTTCAAGCTGATCCACGATACCCGCGACAGTCCGTTCGCGCCAAGCGAAGGACATTTTTTGGAATTGGGATACGAGCGAGCCTTCGGTGACTTCGATTACGACCGCTTCGACATCGAAAACCGCAACTACCTACTCGTCGCCCAGCGGGCCGACGGTTCGGGCAAACAGACGCTGACGCTCGGCACACGACTCGGGTTCAGCGGCAAAGACACTCCGCTGTTCGAAAACTACTTTGCAGGTGGCTACTCGACGATGCGTGGCTTCGATTTCCGAGCGGCCAGTCCAGTGATCAACGGCGTCCAAGTGGGGGGGCGTTTTCAGTGGCTCAACACGCTCGAGTACATGTTTCCGATCACGGCCGATGACGCCTTTCGCGGCGTGGCATTCGTCGATTTCGGTACCGTCGAACGCGATATCGAGCTGAACAGCGAAAACTTTCGTGTCGCCCCCGGCCTGGGGCTGAGAGTCGCCATCCCGATGCTGGGACCGGCACCGCTGGCGTTCGATTTCGCCTACCCGGTGACACAAGCCGATGGCGACGAGAAGCGAATCTTCAGCTTCTACATGAGCGCGATTCGTTAAGATTTATCGCTCGCGGAACACGATCCGTCCTTTGCTGAGGTCGTAAGGGGAAAGCTCGACCCTTACTTTGTCACCGGGGACGATCCGGATGAAGTGCTTTCGCATTCGGCCGGCGACATGGGCCATCACTTCGGTCCCGGTTTCGAGCTGGACGCGAAAACGCGTGTTGGCGAGTGCTTGCGTGACAGTGCCTTCGACTTCGAAAGCTTCTTCCTTTTTGGCCAAGACTTACAAACCTTACAGAGGGGAGGGGGGTCACGGAGGGGCACCCCCGGACGCTGGCTAGGCCGATTGTTATAGCAGCCTGACACGATCTTGGCTAAGGGAACGATTTCGCCGAAGAACAAATTTTCGGCAAATTTGATGGCTCGACGGCAATTTTGGCATGCGCAAATTGAGTCTGGCTCGCTACACTCCCGCCGAATTTCTTTCTGACGCCAAGTTCGAACTGCGGCGGCGGACCGGGGCTCGATTTCGGCGGCGTGTCGGTTCGCGGCGGATCGTGGTTCCGGGGTGAGACAGGTATCCGGGAGTGAGCTGACATGCTGGGAATTGCGGTTGTCGCCTACTTGTTGGTCACCGTGGCGATCGGGCTCTACGCGTCGACCCGCGTTCACGGGGCCAAGGATTTCATGGTCGCGGGACGCTCGCTGCCGCTGTATATGAACTTCGCTTGCGTCTTCGCGACTTGGTTCGGTGCCGAGACGCTGTTGTCGATTTCGGCGACCTTCACGCGTGACGGATTGGTGGGGATCTCCGGCGACCCTTTCGGCGCCGCGACCTGCTTGATCCTGGTGGCGTTGTTGTTCGCCCGGGCGTTCTACCGGATGGAATTGCTGACGATCGGTGACTTCTATCGCAAGCGGTTCGGTACGGCGGTCGAAACCTTCACCGCGGCCGTGATCACACTTTCCTACCTCGGTTGGACATCGGCCCAGATGACCGCCCTGGGACTGGTGCTGCATGTGTTGGCCGACGGCGCCTTTGGTCCGGGTACCCTGTCGCTCAACCAGGGCATCTTGGTCGGTGCCACGATCGTCGTCGTCTACACGATCCTCGGCGGCATGTGGTCGGTCGCCTTGACCGACTTGATCCAGACGACGGTGATCATCATCGGCTTGGTGATGATCGCCGGACTGCTAGCGGGCCAAGCCGGAGGCGCGTCGGTGGTGATCGAACACGCCTGGGAAAACGACAAACTGCGGCTGTTCCCGACCGGCGATTGGCGGCAATGGCTGCTGTTCATCGGCCCCTTTTTGACACTCGCCCTCGGTTCGATCCCGCAACAGGACGTATTCCAACGGGTGACCAGCGCCCGCGACGAACGGACCGCGGTGCGCGGTACATTGCTGGGCGGGATGTTTTACTTTGCCTTCGCCTTCGTCCCGATGTTCATCGCCTACAGCGCGATCCTGATCGAACCGTCGCTGACGGCACTGTTCGACAACGACGACGAACGGACGATCCAACAAATCCTGCCTCAATTGATCCTGCAGCGGACGCCGTTTTGGGCCCAGGTGATCTTCTTCGGGGCGTTGCTCTCAGCGATCCTCTCTACCGCCAGCGGGACGTTACTGGCGCCGTCGAGCCTGTTCACCGAAAACGTCCTCCGGCCGTTTTTCCCGCGGTTGATCGAAAAAAACATGCTGCTGGTGCTGCGGGTGGTGCTGCTGCTGTTCGCCGTCGGGGCGACCCGCTATGCCGTGACCTCCAACGCGACGATGTACGAAATGGTTCAAGGAGCCTATTCGGTGCCGCTGGTCGGCGCCTTCATCCCGCTGGCGATGGGCATCTATTGGCGACCGGCGACGACCCAAGGGGCGATCGTGTCGATCGCCAGCGGCATTTCGGTCTGGCTGATCTGCCTCTACCGGTTCGGCGACGAGGCGCTGGTGCCGCCGCAACTGGTCGGCCTGGTGGCCAGCCTGATCGGGATGCTGGTCGGTTCCTTGACGCCCCAGTGGATCGCTTCGGTACCGAGCTTCGACCCGCTCCATCCCAATCACCTCCCCCACGACCCACTGATGGAAATCGACGATACAGCGACCGACTGAGGGCATTGTTACTCGGCGGAGGCCATCGCCGATAATTGGATCGTCGAGCGGGTTTGCTCCTTTTCGAGGTAATTGCGGCCGAACTTGACGTTGACGTGGTCCCACGGCAGCTTGTCGAGCAGTTCGTACGGTTGGTGGACCTGACGTTCGACATCGATCCCGGCATCCTCGATTGCCTGCCACCACCGTGTCGGGTCGAGGTGTTCGGTCCAACCGTCCATCCGCGCCCCGCGTTCCCAGGCTAAGCGGATCGCCTTTCCGGTCCGCCGATCGCCGCGGCTGATCACGCCTTCGAGCAGGCTCGTCTCGATGTCGTGGCACTTGATGTTGATGCTGCGGATCTTCCGGCGGCTCCAGAGGTACTTGTGAGCCCACTGGAAGTATTCACGGTGCTGCATGCCGTTCCACTGATACGGCGTGTGCGACTTGGGGACAAAGTTGGAGACGCTGGCCGTCACCTTGGCGTAGCGGCCACGAACCTCCTTGCCGACGGTGGCGATCTGTTCGGCCAAATCGACGATGCCATCGAGATCGACCGGCCGTTCGCCCGGCAGGCCGCAGAGAAAATAGAGTTTGACGCTTTCAAACCCGTTCTGAAACGCGACCCGACAGCCTTCGATCAAGTCGCTGTTCTTGATCTTCTTGCGGATCTGCTCCCGCATGTCATCGCGAGCGACCTCGGGGGCCAGCGTCATCGAACTGCGACGATCGTTCCCCAGCAACAGCGGCAGCGTCCGGAGTTGTTCGTTGACCCGCAGGCTCGGCACGCTGATGTTGACGTTCAGCGGCTTAAAGACCTCGTGCAGCCGGTGCATCAACGGTTCGAAATGCGGGTAATCACTGCTCGACAGCGAGAGGATGCTGATTTCGTTGAACCCGGTGTTGTGGTAACTCTCCAAAGCCGCGTCGACGATCGTCTCGACCTCGCGTACCCGCAACGGGCGTTTGATCACCGTGCTCTGGCAGAACCGACAGAGGTGCGGACAGCCGCGCATGATCTCCAGTGCGATCCGGTCGTGAACGCACTCGATGTAGGGGACGACCGGCTTAGTCGGTAGCGGCGTCCGCTCGAGGTCGCCGATCACCGCCGGCGCGATCGTTTCAGGAACCTCTGGACGGGTGCGGTTGAGCGAGATGATTCGGCCGTCGGCATACTCGGGTTCGTAAAACCGGGGCACATAGGCGTAGGGCAATTCGGTGGCGATCTCGGCCAACGCCGCTTCCCGCTGTCGACGGCCGGCAGCACCGGCCAACAAGCCATCGCGGGCGATCGCCTGCTCCTTTTTCTCGATCCAACGGTCGCAGATTTCTGGCAATGCCGGCTCGCCGTCCCCGATGATCATGACGTCGAAATAATCGGCCATCGGCTCGGGGTTCTGGCAACACGGGCCGCCGGCGACGACCAGCGGTGCGGCCAACGTCCGCTCCCGTGATTCCAGCGCGATCCCGCCGAGGTCCAGCATCGTCAGGACGTTGGGCGAACTGATCTCGTACTGCAACGAAACTCCGATGACGTCGAAGTCGGACAATGCCGTGAAGGTTTCCAGACTGTACAGCGGCAAACCGTGACGGCGGAGCAGCGCTTCCATGTCGGGCCACGGTGTGAACGCCCGTTCGGCACACCAATCGTCGCGACGATTGATCAACGAGTACAGCACCTGCAACCCGTGGTGACTCATTCCGATCGAATAGGCGTCGGGGAAGCCGAGGCAGAGTTTGCCGCGGAGCGTCGAGTGGTCCTTGACGATCGCATTCCGTTCACCTCCCACGTACTGTCCGGGGGTCTGCACGTGCGGCCAAACCTTGGCCTCCAAAAGCTCGCGTCGGTCGTGTCGTATCATGGCGAAGAACGTCCCTCGTCGGACGGGTAGCGTAAACGGTTTGTCGGCTGGTTCATCGATGCCCGGGTGGCTCCAGCGATGACCGCTGTTAAAGTTTGTGCGAAGACGGCATCACATGGCAAGGGAAATGAGCGGATGAGTGAGTACGAAACGGTCGGCAAGGTCGACGATTTCGCCGAGGGCGTGGGGCGGGCGTTCGCCGTCGGCGGTCGCATGGTAGCAATCTTCCGACGCGGCGACGAGTTTTTGGCGATCGACGATTTCTGCCCCCACATGGGCGCGTCGCTGGCTGAGGGACACCTGGACGGCGAGACCGTGACCTGCCCCTGGCACGCCTGGCGGTTCTGTGTCCGCGACGGCACCTGGGAAGACAACCCCCGAGTCAAGATCGACGCCTTCCGAGTCCGTGTCCAAGGCGACGAGGTTCAAGTGCTCGTCGAACAGCCCACCCCGCCGGCTGCCGAGCCTCCCGCGACCGACGACGCTCCATCCGAGTCCTGATCGTCTGCCCCCGAGCCGGCAGACGGGGCGCCACACCCGGCTCGCAGCAGCATGGCCGCCTCGGCGTGATACCTAATCTTCACCCATCAGGAACTTCACACCCGATTGCATCCGAGCATCTGATTGGTGACATGCCGCACACGAATGATGTAGGGCCGGTGGCTAGCGCCATGCCGCTCACGAATGATGCTGTGAAAGCAGTCCTGCTTCGTGCTCGGACTGATTTGGATACGCTTTTCTTGAGGTAATTTGCGAGTTCACGACCGAGGCTGGGGCGAAAATGGGTGAAAATGTCGATAACAATACTACCGCCAAAAAAGCGGATAGTACGTTAGCCGCTGAGGATAGGAATTCGACTGATTCGGGAGATTTGCCGCTGCACGGCCCGTTGCGCCAGTGGATCGTAGAGCACGATGACAGCTGGCTTTTTACGATCGGCTATGTGGGTTTGGCGTTGGTGCTGAGTATTTGGATTAGCCTGTTCTGGTTGGTCGTGGTCGTTGGCGTCCATTTCATCTTGGAGTGTTTTCGTCACAAACAGATTGCACCATCCAGAAGCAATATCGCTTTGCTGGCCGGATGGGAAGTGAAGCTGGATATTGCGCTGATCCTCTTCGCACTCGCGTTGACCGCTTACATGGATTTTCTGTTGGGTGTAGCGGGCTTGGGAGGCGCAGCACGCCTTGGGGCTCGCGGCGCAGCACGCGTTGGCGGGTGGGGGCGGGCGATCAAGGCGACGTTGCTATCGCTGGACGATGCGGCCCAAGTCGCGCGAATGGCGATCAGCAAACGATCCTCGTCGAGTACCACGATTCGCCGACAAGCCGAAGCCGCCGACGGTGCTAGTGAAGGCGGGTTAACCGAAGAGCATCTCGGCACAGGTCGAAGTGTCTTGGATTGGCGTGGTTGGAACCGTGGCGATTATTTTGTTGTTGGGTTTGCTGTAATCTGCTTGTCGGCAATCATGATCGCACCTTTGGTTACACCTCATACCTATCCGAGTCTTGTCGACGCATTGCTGGCTGACCTGCATCCATGGCCTAGTTAGAGGTGCTCGCCGTAATCCATCACACAACCAAGCCCCCTTCGTAAATCTCTGCGAGTAAACGCCCCAGCGATCTGGTCGTGCCCAAAGACTCCTTCGAGGGTGCTTAATAAAACAGAAAGACTTGTGTATAATTGCTTGGTATGGACCGAGCCCATTTCTTCTGGAGACACTGGTGTTGAAATTTCACATCTATGCTGTGCTGTGTCTATGCAGCTTTGTTGGCGTTTCATCGATCTTCGCCGCTGATGATCTGATTGCTCACTGGCCACTGAAGACGGACGCTCAAGACGTGTCAGGGCATGGCTTGCATGCTGTTCCGCATGACGTCACTTTTGGCGATGCGGTTCAGGGACGCCTGGCAGCTGAGTTTGACGGCCGCCGCAGTTGGCTGGAAGTTCCCGCTTCTGCGGCTTTGAATCTGGCGGCTCGTGATTTTACGGTCAGCGTCAACGTGTTCACTGAAGAAGCCACGGATGACATTCCGGGAGACCTGCTGAGTCAGTACAACTTTGCGGAACGTCGCGGCTTTCACTTGGCCGTCAAGACCAATGCGGGCGTCACGTTTTCTCAGGCGAATTACCGGCAGCTGCAGTTTGGCATTGACCACAACGTTCAATCTGAACGCTGGACAGATCGCGGGCGACCCGGCAACGCGTTGCTAGCATTTGCGTTGTGTTCGTTTGGCGGCGAGTTGTATGCGGGAACCTGCGAGCCGGCGACCGGCGATCAGGGGCGCGTGTATCGCTGGCAGACGCCGGACCAGTGGCATGATTGTGGAGCACCCGACGCCAGTAATTCCGTCGTGGCTCTGGCGGAGTTCCAGGGACACTTGTATGCCGGCACGGGAAAGTATCGCGTCGCCGGGTCTGCTCTTCCGGAATCGCAAAACACGGTGGCAGGCGGGGGAATCTATCGCTTCGCGGGTGGCAGCGACTGGATCGATTGTGGTCGACTTCCGGATACCGAAGCCGTCGGCGGGCTGGTCGTTTTCAAGGGCCAGTTGTACGCGTCGTCGTTGTATCGCCCGGCCGGTTTTTTTCGGTACGCGGGTGACCAAACTTGGGAACGCTGCGCCACACCCCAACGCCCGGCTGATCTGCCTGGTGACACTGCTAAGATGCGAGTCGAGGCGCTAGGTGTCCACGATGGGTGGTTGTATGCTACCAGTTATGATGGCGGCCGAGTGTTCCGGTTCGATGGTCAACAGTGGTTCGACTGTGGCGCATTGGAACAGAATACTCAGACATACTCGTTTGCTGTCCGAAGTGGAAGGCTGTTTGTCGGCAGTTGGCCCAGCGGTAAGGTGTATCGCATGGAAGAGCCCGGACGGTGGACGGACGTAGGCCGGTTGGGCGAAGAGCTGGAGGTCATGGGCATGCTGAACCATAACGGACGGCTGATTGCGGGCACTCTGCCACTGGCCGAGGTGTACGAGTATGACGGCCACGCCGCATGGAACCGCCTGACGCGTCTGGATCACACACCGGATGTGAAATACCGCCGGGCATGGACGATGGCGGAGCACGCGGGTCAGGTGTTCTGCAGCACGCTACCTTCCGGAAAAATCTTCAGTTGGCGAGCCGGACGAGTAGCCATGAGCGATCAGGCGTTACCGACTGGCTGGACACACGTGGCTGCAGTGCGAAAGGCCGGAACGCTGAAGCTTTTTGTCAACGGAACGTTGGTGGGAACCGAAACAGGATTCAACGCTGCGGATTTTCAACTCGCTGAGAACCAACCGCTACAAATTGGCCTCGGCCCCAACGATTTTTTCAAAGGAAGCCTGTCTGATGTCAAGCTGTTCGGATCGGCACTGTCTGAGGAGCGGATTGAAAAATTGGCTCGCCCCTGACAATCGTCGAACTGGGGCCTTTTCAAAGTGAGCGACCGTGAAAGTTTGTACGGGTCGGGTCAAACTGGCCGGGTTACCAATATGCGGAACAAAGGTGCCAGGCACTTATTTTCCGGTCGATCTTTACTGCCGTCGAGAAAACCTATCTGGACAGCGCCACTTTGAGATAAAAAGGCGAGAAATACGAGTCCGAAGCGCGAGCGAGGGTATTTGACAAAACGGATTTACTCGCTTGCGCTTCGGGCTTGTAGGCACCGCCTGACGTGTCTTTCGGCTTAATCGCCTTCGCGACCCGGTCCTGACCGACCGGCCGGCCGGCGATCAGAGTATGTATCCGGAAGGGATTTTTACCATTGGCCATTAGCCGGTGGTCGAGCGGAGCGAATTCCACCGGAAAAACGGCGTCCCGAGTCGGGCAATTCTCCTCCGGGGGTGCTTACTCACGTAGCCACAGCAATACGGCGATCCGACTGAGGAGCAAAATCCAACCGCCGATCGCTACGAAGTCGCCTGGAGTGGATCTTGTGATCGTGGGGCGTCCAATGCCAAACGAAATCCTTTTCAGGTCACCCGCGATATCCGCGAACCAAATGCAAACAAGGGGAAGCAAAAAGCTCGCCGCTAGCAGTATCGCCGATTGTAATTCACCCGTATCAACGAAAACGAAAAGGACGAAAGCTAATACAGTACCGCCCGACAGCAAGCGAGAACGAAGCAGTTCCCTTGTGAATCTCAAATTGTTGGATCGGCGCAGTTTATCGTCCCAGGCATTTGCAAGGGCTTGCGTGGCTGGTGTTCCGATCCGGTACCGGATAAGCAGCTCGAGCTGACCAGGCTCTAACCATGATCCTTCGCAGGAAAGACACTTATTGATGTATACACCCGAGTCGTGCGCGTACTGAACAGGCGCCATTGCATGGTTGCATTTGGGGCAGCGTAGCCCATTCGTACATCTCCTACGAGCACCGTCAATACTCGTCGGTGCGGAACCCTGACGAACAAGTGAGCCTAACTCGGTCGGATCGAGCCACAGACCACCACAGAATCGGCACCGGTCTACTAATTCTCCGTAGAGTTCTACTTCGATCAATGAGTTTCGACAGCACGGACAATTCATCGGAATAATAATCTCTCCGTCTGCAATCGAACCAAGGGTAGACATGCGGGCATCAGTTTGAGCTGATGTCTCGAGCATCGTCGCGGTTCCTGATGCAAAACAGATGCTGTTCCCCGCGAATGAAGAGGCATCCTTGGCTGATTGCTGGTGACGCGTCGCAGGCTTCGCCGAGCCGGTTTTCGGCAATTACGTTCGCTTCGGTTGACGGTTGAAGTACTTTTGTTACCCCGTCGGCTGCTAGGAAGTAGACTGATTGATCGGTCGCGACGAGCGATGAATTGAACCCGCCAGCCAAGCGAGCTTGCCAGATACGGGTGCCGTCGGTCGAGTCGAAACAGTTGGCGGTGCCGCGGTCGTCGGCAACGAACAGCCAGTGGTCGATCAGCACGGGAGAAGGAACGTAGCAGCGGACGTATTGATCGACATGCCAATCGATGTGGGACTCGGTCACGTCACCTCGGCCATCGGGCCGGACGGCCATCACGTGATGGGTCGGGTAGCCTGCGGCGAGGATAAACCGATTGCCATCGAACACCATCGAGGCGACGAACTGCTCGGTCGGTCCGTCGATCTTCCAAATCAATTCTCCGGACGCCGGGTCGAACGCCGCGACATGCCCGCTGCCGGAGAGGACAAGTTGATCTCGGCCGCCGATGTTGCGGATGATCGGGGTCACATAGCTGCGGATGCCTTGTTCGCGCTCAGTCCGCCACACCTGCTTCCCCGTTGTTTTGTCCAATGCGACCAGATAGCCGTCGCCATCATGATCACCGTTGAGGATGACAAGGTCGCCATACAGGACCGGGCAACTGCAGAATCCATGGGCGCTAATGAACTCGCCGACATCGGTTTGCCACCGCGGCTGGCCATCGAAATCGATCGCCGAGAGGATGACTCGCCCGGGCGTGATGTCTCGCGGCGCCCCGACATTCGGGGCCGGGATCGTCGTCCCGTCGACTCGCAGGAAGGCGACGAAAATCGATTCGCCATCGGTCGCAGGCGTCCCTGACGCGTGGCTATTGAACTTATGAATCGTCTCCAACGGCGATCGCAAGACCTCGGTTTGCCACAACTCCTCACCGCTGCGGCTGTCCAGGCAGATCAGCACACGAGCCTGTTCAGCTTCCAAGCAAGTTGTCAGAAAAAGTCGTTCGCCCCAAACGATCGGCGATGAATGTCCTCTGCCCGGGACAGCGAATTTCCAAGCGACGTTTTCGCCCGTTTCGCCATCCCAGCGGAGCGGCAAACCGGATTCGTTGCTTGTCCCATCGCCTCGCGGGCCTCGCCAGTTCGGCCAATTTTCGGCGTGAGCCGATGCGGTGAAAAGCGCGACCAGCAGCAAACCGAGGCAGGACGATTTCGAATGGGGCATTGGCGAACGCTCCGAACGGCGAGGGGCAAGGTGGGGCAAGGCGAGGACCCACCATCCTACCGAACCACGATTCGTTCCGCTGACGGCGAGCGGTTACGGCTACCATTTTTCGCGTCGGGGCCAGGGTGGTGACGATGCGCCACTACGGCGAGGCGAGTTCGATCGGTGGTAGTTGGTCACTGCTGGCGTCGACCTGGACAGTCAAGTTCGAAGCCGATTTGGAGACGTATTTGCCCTTGAGTAGATCGGGGCCGGGTTCGGCCGTACCGAGCATGATCGCTCGTTCAGAAGGTTTTACATTCGGATCGGGCCAACTGATCGTGACCCGGTAGCTGCCTGGGGCGAGCCCGGGGTTCATATCCGAGACGACATTGAAGACACCGTCGTCGCCGGCCACCGCCGAACCGACCGAGCCAGTCGTCCCGCTGTCGGGGTGAAACAGCAGGACTGCCCCCGCGGCTGGTTTGCCGTCGACGGTGATGGTACCGGAGATCGGTTTACGCTCGGCCCCACCACAACCGATCGTCACGACACACATCAACACGGCCGCGGCGGTCCGCAATATGGCTCGGGGTGATCGGGATGGGGCGACGTGTTCGGCAGTGGTGATGAAACGGCGGGAAACGACTTGGGTGCCTGTCGACGGGCACCCGGATTGGAAAAGTGGCTGCATAACATCCCGAGGGAGCGAGAGCGGGCATCAGTCGAGCGAGAACGGCTCTCTGCCGTCTCGGGTGACCAGGGCGATGAAGATTTCGAGCGAGACGCTATCCGAGAGGAAGAACGTCGATCCGTCACCGCGAACCGCTTGCACGCCACCGGGATGGAACGAGTAGGGATTGTTCTCGTTAAAGACATTGATCGCGGAACAGCCGGGTTGGTCGGGGATTGCAAAATTGGCGCCGCTGAGTCCGCGGGGGTGGCGAGCGACGTTCCAATCGCCGTAGTACGAATTGAGCGTCAGACCGCCGTCGGCGAGGGTGAAACCGGCGGTCTTACGACCGCGAAAATAACGACTTTGCTTTCCGGCGATTTCGATGAAGCAGATCGTGTTGGTCAGCCCGTCGACCACTTCGGCAAACCTGATTCTTCGTTTCGTAATCGGGTCATTCGTACCGAGCATGCCATTGTGGGTCGTCGTGCTCGGCAGTCCGGCGCAGACGGCCAACGAGTGATGGATTCCTCGCAGCGGAACGTAGTCGGTCCGCGGCAGGACGTACGGCGTATTGGCTGGGAACCCGAGTGGCCCGAAGTAAGGTCCGTAATCCGACGGGACTTCCGGCGTCGAAGGACAGATAAAGACGGGAACCGTGGCGAATACCTGAGTGGTGTTGGTACCCATCGGGAACGGCGGTGGCAGGTTGATCGGGTCGATCAACGAGCGTTTGTGGTCGTAGAGATCGGTGATCGCCCCCTGTTCCATAAACGGCAGCAACTGACCGAGCACACCGATCGGGCTTTGGGCGTCGCCGGTGAGAGCGAAGTAGGGGTTGGGTGGATTCGTCGGGTATTCGGCCGCTGTGAACTGCGACCGCCAAGCTGGGACCCATTTGTAGGTCGATTCATGATTGTGAATCGCCAGCCCGAGTTGCTTGAGGTTATTGGAACAACTCATCCTACGGGCGGCTTCGCGAGCCGCCTGGACGGCTGGCAATAACAGCCCGACCATCACACCGATGATCGC
>SKZY01000402.1 GCA_007127095.1 Planctomycetaceae bacterium | reverse complement strand
GCCGATGCCCTCCAGGTTCTTCCAAATCAGCTTATCCAACCGGGCGGACTCCTTCGCCTGTTCTCGCAATTCGGCCGTCAGCCGGGCCATCTTCTCCTCGAACGGCTCGCCATCGTCCTCGATCTCGGCCGCCCCGACGTAACGACCAGGGGTCAGGATATAGCCGTGTTCCGCGATCTCCTCGGTCGTTGCCGAACGGCAGAAGCCGGGAACGTCGGCGTACTTGGTCTGCTTGGCGCTGGGATTGACGGACTTCAGATCGCCGCGCCAGGCGTGGTAGGCGTCGGTGATCTTGCCGATATCGTCGTCAGTCAACTCGCGGTGGACGCGGTCGATCAATGTCCCCAGTTTGCGGGCGTCGATGAACAACGTCTCGCCGCGGCGGTCACGAAGATTACCGAGCCCCCGAGCCCGCTTGCCGTTCTTGTTACGGGCCAGAAACCAGAGACAGACCGGGATCGGGGTGCTGTAAAACAGCTGGCCCGGCAGGGCGACCATGCAGTCGACCAGGTCGGCTTCGATGATCGCCTTGCGGATCTCGCCTTCGCCCGACTGGTTGGACGACATGGCGCCGTTGGCCGAGACGAAGCCAGCCATGCCGTCGGGCGCCATGTGGTGGATGATGTGCTGAATCCAGGCGTAATTGGCGTTGCCCTTGGGCGGAACGCCGTATTTCCAACGCACGTCGTCGTCCTTGCGGAACCAATCACTGACGTTGAACGGGAAATTGGCCAGAATGAAATCGGCCTTCAGATCGGGGTGCAGGTCGTTGCGGAACGAGTCCGCCGGTTGCGGCCCCAGATTGCCGTCGAGGCCGCGGATGGCGAGGTTCATCAGGGCCAACTTCCAGGTCGTCGGATTGGACTCCTGGCCGTAGATCACAATGTCGCCAAGCTTGCCGCCATGGGCTTCGGTGAACTTCTCGCTTTGGACAAACAGACCGGCGGAACCACAGCAGGGATCGTACACTCGGCCTTTGAACGGGGCGGTCATGATGACCAACAACTTGTCGACGCACTGCGGGGTGTAGAACTCGCCACCGCGTTTCCCTTCGGCGCTGGCGAAGCGGCCGAGGAAGTACATGTAGACCTGGCCCAGAACGTCTTTGGCACGGTTAGCACGGTCACCCAGACCGATGGTGCCGATCAGGTCGATCAGTTCGCCGAGACGGTGCTTGTCGAGCGCCGGACGGGCGTAATCCTTCGGCAGGACGCCTTTGAGCCGGGCGTTGTTACGCTCGATGGAATCCATCGCGGTGTCGACCAGTTTACCGATCGTCGGCTGCTTGGCCTTGTTCTGGATGAAATGCCAGCGTGCATTGGGCGGTACCCAGAAAACGTTCTCGGCAGCGTATTCGTCCGGGTCTTCCGGGTCGGCCCCCGCGTACTCCCCTTCGCCCGAAACCAGCTTGGCGTGCAGTTCCTCGAACGCGTCGGAGATGTATTTCAGGAAGATCAGGCCGAGCACCACGTGCTTGTATTCGGCGGAGTCCATGTTGCTGCGGAGCTTGTCCGCGGCCAGCCACAGCGTGGCTTCGAAGCTGAGATTGGTTGCCTGAGTCGATTCCTTGGTTTTCTTCTTGGCCATCGGGCGTTGCTCGGGGTGTCTTGGTGGCAGCCGGCGGGGTTCCCTCCGCTGTTGGTGCCGATCGGGGCTGCGACTGCTGGCTGCGGCACATGGACCGGGCCTGCTACTTGGGAGTCTATCGCAGACGCATCGGCGTTACGCCCAGCCTTGACATAACGCCTCGGCCTGTTCTAAGACCAGCTTGGTTGCTTCGGCCTGTAGGTCGGGCGGGTAGCCGTGTCGCCGGAGAATGCGGCGGACCATGACGCGGATTTTGGCGCGGGCCGATTCTCGAGCTGTCCAGTCGATCGTGACGTTCTTGCGGACGTTTATGATCAGCTCGGTGGCGATCACCTTGAGCTTGTCGTCGCCCAGCGTTTCGACGGCCGAATTGTTCTGGGCCAACGCGTCGTAGAAGGCGAGTTCGTCGTTGTTGAGGCCGAGGTTTTCGCCTCGCGCCGCGGCTTCGCGGAGTCCCTTGGCGACGTTGATCAGTTCGTCGATGATCTCGTGGGTCGCAATGGCCCGGTTGTGATAGGCGTTGAGCGTCTGTTGCAGCAGTTCGGAGAATCGCCTGGCCTGGACGACGTTGCGGGGCGACCGCAGCTTGATCTCGTCGCCGAGCAGCTTTTTCAGGAGTTCGACGGCAACGTTCTTGTAGGGCAGCCGGCGGACTTCGGCGAGGAACTCGTCGGAGAGGATCGAAATGTCGGGCTTTTCGATCCCCGCGGCGGTGAACACGTCGATCACGCCATCATCGGTAGTGACGACGGCCTTGCTGACCAGTTGTCGGACGGCGTAGTCGAGTTCGCTCTTGCTCTTGCCGTTCTCCGAATACTTGCGGAACATCGTCGCGACGATCTGGAAGAACGCGACGTCGTCGCGAATCTCCGCGGCGTAGGGATCAGTGGGGCAGAGGGCGAAGGCCTTGGAGAGGTCGCTGACGTGGGCCAGCCAACGCTGTTTGGCCGTACGTTTCTTGCCGTCCTGCTGCACTTCGTCGTCGATCAACAGCAGGTGTTCCTGGGCGGCAATGGGAAGTGACACATTGTCGCCTGGGCCACCGGTGAGGAACTTGGACCAGTCGAACCCGTGCAGCATGTCGCAGCAGAGTTCATAGTGCTTCTGCAACGCCAGCACAGCGTCGGCCGTGTTGATCGTGGCTTGGCCGGTACCGCCGCTCTCGGTGTACGTCCGCAGAGCCTGCCGGAGCGAATCGCCAACACCGAGGTAATCGACGATGAGCCCACCCGGTTTCTCGCCGAAGACGCGATTGACCCGAGCGATTGCCTGCATCAGCCCGTGGCCGTGCATCGGTTTGTCGAGGTAGAGCGTGTGTAGCGGCGGGGCATCGAATCCGGTCAGCCACATGTCGCGGACGATCACCAATCGGAAACTGCTTGCCGGGTTTTTGAAGCTGTTTGCCAGTTGCTTTCGGCGCAGTTTCGTGCGGATGTGTTGCTGCCACTCAGGCGGATCGGCGGCCGAGCCGGTCATGATGATTTTGACCGCTCCGGCGTCGTCGGGCGCGGGAGTGGCCGACAGGTCGGGAGTAGATGGGGTGCCAGTTTCGAGTGATCCATTGGGCTTTGGGTCGGCGACCAGGACTCGGGCATCTTCATCCAGTGGGGTTTGCCAGTTTTCTAGATCCTGACCAACCAGAGGAGTTTGACCGTCCGCCGCGGTGCCGGTGGTCTGGCGGTCAGGATCGCAAGCGTCGTCAGCATCGCCCGCAGCCCCGTGCCACTGTGGTCGCAGCTTGATGATTTCGTTGTAGAGATCGACGCAGATACGGCGGCTCATGCAGACGATCATCCCCTTGCCATGCAACGCCTCACAGCGTGTCTCGAAGTGCTCGACGACGTCGCGTGCGACTTGCTTGATTCGGTCGTCATCGCCGACCATCGACTCCAACGCGGCCCACTTGGTCTTGAGCCGCTCCTTGGTGGTCGTTTCCTCCGCTTCGGTCACTTCCTCGAAGTCGTCGTCGATCGTGCTCATCGACTGGTCGGCCAGCTTCAGCTTGATGACACGGCTTTCGTAGTAAATCGGCACGGTCGCCTTGTCGTCGACCGCCCGCCGGATGTCGTAGACGCTGATGTAGTCACCGAATACGGCCCGCGTGTTCTTGTCGGTCAGCTCGATCGGCGTGCCGGTGAATCCTATGTAGGAGGCCTCGGGCAGGGCGTCGCGGATGTTTTGGGCGAATCCGTACGAGATCTCGCCGGTCTTCTTGTCGCGTTTGGCTTGGAACCCGTATTGGCTGCGGTGGGCCTCGTCGGCCATGACGACGATGTTCTTCCGATCCGAGAGCAGCGGAAACCTGCCTTCTCGCTCGGCGAACTTTTGGACCGTGGTGAAGACCACGCCGCCGGAACCGACCTGTAGCAGTTCTCGCAGGTTATCGACATTTTCGGCCTGAACCGGGGTTTGCCGTAGGATGTCGGCACAGCGATGGAACTGGCCGAACAATTGGTCGTCAAGATCATTGCGGTCGGTCAGGACGATCAGGGTCGGGTTGTTCATCGCCGGGTGTGCGATCACCAGCCCAGAGTAGAAGAGCATCGTCAAGCTTTTGCCGCTGCCCTGGGTGTGCCAGACGACCCCGCACCGCCGATTGCCTTGGACGCGGGTGGCATCGATGGTGGCCGCGATTGCTTGCCGGGCCGCATGGAATTGGTGGTATCCGGCAAGGATCTTGTCGATGCGTTCGCTGTCCGTGTCTTCTTCGAACAGAACGAAACCGCTGATCAACTCCAGCAACCGCTGCGGATGGAGTGCCCCACGGATCACGACTTCGAGTTCGCTGAGTCCCTTGATCGGGGTTTCGTCTTCGATCGTCCGCCAGGGCTTGAACCACTCGCGGCCCGCGGTCAAGGAGCCGATCAGGGCTCGTTGACCGTCGCTGACGACGAGCAGCTCGTTGTAATGGAAGAGGCCGGGCAGTTCGTGCTTGTAGGTTTGCAACTGGGAGACCGCTTTGTCGACGGTGGCCCCTTCGGACGACTGATTTTTCAGCTCGATGACGACCAGTGGTAGACCGTTGACGAACAGGACGATGTCGAGACGCCGCTTGTGACCGCCTTCGATGGCGGTGAATTGGTTGACGGCGAGGAAATCGTTCAGCGAGTCACCAGCGGCGAAGAGCAAGACGTGGTCGCCAGCGATGGAGCCGTCGTCGCGGCGGTATTCGACCTGGACGCCATCTCGGAGTCGCTTGTGAAAGGCGCGGTTGTTCTGCACGAGCGACGGGAGGTCGGGCCGCAGGATTCTGCGGAGGGCATCCTCGCGGGCTTCCTCGGGGATACCTGGGTTGAGCCGTTCGATCGCTGCCCGGAGTCGTCCGACCAGAACCACGTCGGTCCACGATTCCCGCTCGGCCGCCGGGCCTCCCGGCGCAATCGCATCGCCGGCCACGGCGCCGTAGCCGACGTCATTCAGCCACTGGAGCGCGGCCTGTTCGACGGTGTCTTCGGTGAATCGCATTGCGGCAGTTTAATCCGCCGCGTGGGGGCTGGGGGGACGGCAGGCATGAGTATCTGGCGGTCTTGCGCTCACGAGATCGGAAGAGAGCAAGTGGCCGGAAGATGATTTTCGGCGGCTTGGACGCTGCCGGTCTGCCCCGATCACCGAAAAAGGCGCGATTTCCGCCGCCGATCGGCAGTGCCTGCCGAGACGCCTTTCCACTACATCGCCGGATCACGAAAGGCGACTCAATGCAATTGCCCCATTTTACCTGTCTTAATCGGCTTGATTGGTTTGGGTTCACTCGCCGGGAATTGCTGATTACAAAGGAATCATCCTGAACTGCGACCGGGCGAAGATGTACCTGGATGGGAAACGCCTTCAATGGTGTTGGGCGCATCTGAAGCGGGACTTCCAGAAGCTGATCGATTCGTCGGACGGCAAAGTTAAACGGATGGGCCATGATCTGATGTGGTAGCAAAAAAAGCTGTTCGAACACTGGCGGCAATACAAAGCCGGCAAGCTCAAGTGGAAGGAGTTCCAAGAATCGGCGCGACCGATCGAGGAAGAAGTCCGACGATTGTTGCTGCGTGGTCAGTTCAGTCGCAACAAGAAGCTGATCGGGTTTTGTAAGGGGCTTTACGAAGGCCGCGCGCACCTTTGGACGTTCACCCGCGTGGTCGGAATCGAACCGACGAACAACACGGCGGAGCGTGCGCTACGTCCGCCGGTGATCTATCGAAAGTTGAGCTTCGGGACGCAGAGCAAGAGCGGTAGCCGTTACCTGGAGCGACTGCTGAGCGTTTCGGAGACGTGTCGATTGAAGAATCGCAACGCCTACGAGTATCTGATTCAGGCGATGGAGGCGAAATTCGCCGGCCAGCCCCTCCCTCGCTGCTGCCAGCGACGGAAACATCCAAGAACGTCGCCGCGTGAAGTCTTACACCGGACCGTGAACGGTTACGTATCTCCCGAACCAAAGCAAGCGGATACGATGATAGCTACTTGCCACCGTCATCCGCATTGTAGCGCAAAAAGGCCCGGGATAAAGCAAATAACGGCGTTTCGGCTGATCCCTAATCACCATCCGCTTCCATCCGGCTAACCGGGAAAAAACGCCGTACGAGCCGGACGTCAATTCATCTTGACAATTTTGCGACAAATTTTTGCTTGCTTCGCTTGAGCTACTCCTCTACGTTATCGCCTTTCATCCCCTCGATTGGGCGGGTACTCGCAGCGTGGTAACCGCCATCATGCAGAAAGTCGCCGCAGGGTTCGTAAGTCTCTCAAGTTTTCTTGGACTTTTGTCTCGCCGGGTTGATGCCTAGACCCCCGCATATTATCAGAGGTTGATTTAATGTCTCCAATCCGACGATACACCGACCCTGTCCGCTCGACGAGGAATCGAAATCGCAGGCGGCGTCGCTTGCAGATCGAGCCTCTGGAACCCCGTCTGCTGCTTTCGGCTGACCACCTCGGAATGGTTCGCATCGATGGATCGCCGGCCGGTCTGACTCGCTGGTTTCTCGACACTAACCGAGACAGTAACGCCGAAATTACACTTGACTTCGGGCTCCGCGGGGACATCCCCATTGCGGGCGACTGGAATGGCAACGGTACAGACAACCCCGGCGTGGTGCGTGAGATAAACGGCCTTCATCACTGGTTCTTGGACCTGGACGGTGACCGCGTTCACGAGATACCCGAAACCGGCAGCCTGATATTTGGGCTCGCGACCGATACGCCCGTAGTTGGTGACTGGAATGGGGATGGGCGTGAAACACCGGGCGTGGCACGGTCACATCCAGATGGTTTCATGCGTTGGTACCTTGATATTAACGGCGACTTCAGTCCGATTCCTGACAACCAAGACAACCCGCTGCTTTTCGGTTTCAACACCGACATCCCCGTCGTCGGCGATTGGAACGGCGATGGAGTTAGCCAATTGGGCGTGGTCCGCGAGGAGACAGGCGGCGGGCTCGGCTGGTATTTGGCTGGCGCGGACGGCAATCCGATCCAAGAGATCTACTCACGATTCGGCCTGGTGGGCGACCGCCCGGTCGTCGGCGATTGGAATGGAGATGGGAAGGATCAAGCTGGCGTCGTGCGTGGCGGCGTCTCGCTACCCGGATTCACCGATGTTTTCGAAGCCGCCAACTTCGTTCCCGACGCCACCACGCCCGTGCTGCGCCAGTACCTGTACGGGCTCATTGGCGACCAGCCGGTTAGTGGCCGTTGGGAGTTTCCCAATATTCAAGTCAGCTCCGCCGGCTCACCAATTTACTCTGAGCCCCTCTTGGACCAGCTGGCTAACATCACCCTGGGGGCTAACGAACTCAGCAGCTTGGGAGTGGCGCAGCGAGAGTTTACCGTAACAAACAGTGGGACGTTACCGCTACAATTGGGCCCATTGGCGATCACAGAGGTGACCAACCCATCCGGCCACGCTAAAGATTCATTTAGGATTCAGCAGCAACCACCGTCGGAACTTGTGCCTGGCCAATCCGGCACCTTTATTATCAGCTTCGAGCGCGCTCCATCATTTGGAACGACAACGGCGTCGATCTCCTTGCCTAACAACGATCCAGCAGGCAACCCGTTTCGCTTCACGGTGACCGGCCCTGGCCCCGTTTTTAGTCCACAACCACCGCCACCGCCCGCATTTCCGTTAGCGTTGCTCACCGAACTGGTCAACGGCCGGCCGGTTTTCAGCGGTCAGAGCAACCCGGTCCAGTTCCCGGTAGTGCGAGAAGGTGCTCCGCGGCCGCGTATCGAGTTTCGTATCGTTAACGGGGGACGTCAGGTGTTGACGGTAGGG
>SKZY01000423.1 GCA_007127095.1 Planctomycetaceae bacterium | reverse complement strand
CTCACCTCTCCGAGCCGCGAAGCTGGCGACAGGCAGTAGCCCCGGGTGAGCGCAGGCTCGCCTTGCGAGCCAAGCGTAACCCGGGGGCAAAAGGACCAAGACGCTCGGCGACGAGCAGATGATTCACCACATCGCTCGATTCAACCGAGTCGCAACCGGCAAAACCGACGACTCGCAGCCCGCATCCGTTGGATTGCGACTCGGCGGATTGATTGGGTTTGTGAATCGATCGCTCGTCGCCGGCGCTGTTTTGCTCGCGAACCCCGGGTTCCGCTCGACTCGCGGAGCTCGTCAGCGCTCCACCCGGGGCTACTGCCTGTCGCCAGCTTCGCGGCTTTCGGAATCAAGGCTCATTTCGGCACGCTGCCGGTTGACCAATCGGTCTTCGTTGTCGTCGCCGCTCGATCCCTATCCCGCGATCACTTCCTGAACGGGAAAGGCTGGTTCGACGCCGGTGAGTCGCTGTTCCAACCCTTGAAAGGGGAACGTAAATCGCTCGTGATCGATCCCCAATTGGTGCAGGATCGTGGCATTGAAATCGTTGACGTGGACCGGCCGGTCGGTGACGTTGTAACTGAAGTCGTCGGTCTCTCCGACACTTACTCCGCCCCGGACGCCGCCACCGGCTAACCACATCGGGAAGCAGCGGGGGTGATGGTCGCGGCCGTAATTTTCGCGTGACAGTCCGCCCTGGCAATAGACGGTGCGGCCGAACTCACCGCCCCAAACGACCAGTGTCGAATCGAGCAAGCCGCGTTGCTTCAAATCCTTGATCAATGCGGCACAGGGTTGATCGACGTCGCGGCATTGGGCCGGCAGGTCGCCGGCGATGTTGCCGTGTTGGTCCCAGCCGCGGTGCAACAATTGTACGACGCGGACGCCGCGTTCGACCAATCGCCGGGCTAACAGCGTACTGGCGGCAAACGTTCCCGGCGTATTCACCTCGGGACCGTACATCTCCAACGTCTCCGCGGTTTCGTCTGACCAATCGGTCAGATCGGGGACACTCGTCTGCATCCGAAACGCCATTTCGTACTGCGCGATTCGGGTCTGAATTTCCGGATCACCTAATTGCTCGAAGCGGTGCTGGTTGAGCTTGGCGAGCGAATCGAGCATCGCACGACGATCTTCACGGGTCACCCCCGGCGGATCGGGTAGGTACAGCACCGGGTCACCGCTGCTCCGCAGTGCCACACCGTTGTACCGCGTCGGCAAAAATCCACAGCTCCACATCCGCGTGAACAGCGCCTGGGCCGCGGCCTTCGACGACCAACTCGGCGTCAACGCGACGAAGGCGGGCAGGTCATCACTTTCACTGCCGAGTCCGTACGCGAGCCAACTTCCCAGGCTCGGCTTGCCCGGCACCTCGCTGCCGGTCATCACAAACGTACACGCTGGGTCATGATTGATCGCGTTGGTGTGTACCGATTTAACCAAAGCCAAATCATCGACGCATTCGGCGGTATGAGGCAATAACTCGCTGACCCACCGGCCACATTGCCCGTGTTGTTGAAAAGCGAACTTGCTGGGGGCGACCGGGAACCGACTTTGACCACTGGTCATCGTCGTGATCCGTTGACCCTGCCGGATCGAGTCGGGCAAATCGGTATCGAACAAGTCGTTTAACCCCGGTTTGTAATCCCAGGTGTCGATCTGTGACGGTCCGCCGTTCATGTGCAGATAGATGACCGCTTTGGCTTGAGGGGCAAAGTGGGGTAAGCCCGGCAGCGGCGGATTCATCCGTCGCTCCACGGCGCCCGCACTGCGGGTCAGCCCGCCGGCACCCATCGCGGCGAGAGCTACTGCACCCATCCGCAATCCCGAACCGGCGAAGAATTGACGGCGAGAAAGTTGCAAATCGTATTCGAGTCGGGGGTCCATGACGGATTCCTGATTCAGTTTCGTGTGATCGATTCGTCGAGATTGAAAACCAGATTGGCCAACAGCGTATAGGCGGCGAGATCCACCGCCGGCAAACGCGCCGACGCTTCGCTCTGGCCGAGCCCGATCAACCGCTGGGCCGCCTCGGGATCGTCCTGGTAGCGGTCGAGAAATCGCTGCAAGACCGCGGCCAATTCTTCCCGTTCGGACTGATCGGGGTACCGCGCCAAGACCGTGCGAAACATCCGATCGATCCGGTCGTCTTGGCCGCTGACCACCGTCCGCAAGGTCCGTTCGGCCAATACCCGAGCCGCCTCGAGATGCTGCGTGTCGTTCATCAATTGCAACGCCTGCAGCGGCGTGTTGCTGCGGTCACGCCGGGTACAAAAGAGTTCACGGTTGGGGGCGTCAAAGTTACTCAAAAACGGTGGCGGGGCCGTCCGTTTGATGAACGCGTAAAGACTACGGCGGTAGATCGTGTCTCCCGAATCACGCAGGTAAAAACGGGTGTTGCTGTTGGCATAACCGACCGGCTCCCAAATTTGTGGTGGCTGGTAGGTGAGGAACCCGGGACCGCCGGGCTGGCGATTGAGCAGCCCGCTGGCGGCCAATGACAGGTCCCGGATCTGCTCGGCATCGAGCCGAATTCGGGGGCCGCGGGCCAACAACCGGTTATCCGGATCGATCCGTAGCGATTCCGAATCGACTTGGCTCGACTGGCGAAACGCCGCCGACGTAACCAGCATCCGCAGCAAACGTTTGACGTCCCAGTCGGCGGCGATGAAATCGGTGGCCAGCCAATCGAGTAATTCGGGGTGACTCGGCATCGCTCCCTGAGTCCCAAAATCGTCGGACGTTTCGACCAAGCCGATACCGAAAATCTGTTGCCAAAACCGGTTGACCGTCACCCGGGCCGTCAACGGATGGTCGTCTCGTACCAGCCAACGCGCCAAATCGAGTCGCGTGGCACGGGGCTGATCCGGGTCGATTTCCAACGGCGGCAGGCACGCCAAAGTCGCCGGTTCGACCGGATCGGTCGGTTGGTCGTATTCACCACGCGACATCACGTGAGCCTGACGGGGTTCGCTCAACTCGCCGTAGATCATCGTCCCGGGGATCGAATCTTCGTAGGCCTTCCAGGCGACCTCTGCCCTCAACCGTACGGCCCGAGCCCGAGCCAACTCGGTCGGTACGCTGCGGGCGACATGAGACAAAAATGCCGCCTTGATCTTGGTCAACAACTCGTCGTCCCACGGCGGCAGTTCGTCGACCCATTCTTCGGCCGTCGAGACCTCCGCCTCGGTCGCCTGAGACTCCTCGGCGTCAGCTCGCTCCGACTCGCCCGATGTTGCTTCCTCGGCGGCCGCGGCAACCTCGGCCACTACTTTCTCGGGGGGCGATTTGAGCGCCGCGGCAACATCGCGGGCGATCACCGGAATATCTTTCCCCTTGGCATAAGCGACCCACGCGGCGAGCGATCCTCGGGGGTCGTTTTCGGCCGCCGCCGAGCCGCGAACCGACAACGCATCCCACATCACCACGCCACCGAATTGCGCCAAGACGAACGAGTCGACAGTGGTCCCCGGCGGCAGATTCAATTGTTCCGCTTCGACGCTTACCTGAACCCACTCACCCGATTCGGGAAGGTCGCCGATACGGACGTTGTTCTGGTCATCGAAATCGCCACGTCCGAGCGACGCCGTGTCGCCCCAGGCGTAGCGACGCTTTCCTACCGAGGTGTTCAGTTCGATCAAAACGGCATCCGGTCGGTGCAATCCGTCGATCTGCAACCAAGCTTCCAACGATGGCGTTTGCGGGATCACCCGCGGTACCAACCCGCCACTGAAAGTTTGCTCATGAAAACCGCCATATGACATCCGCAGCGCTCGCGAACCGACCGGGGCGTTGACCGTGTCGCCGCCGACCCAACGTTCGGCGTTTCGTGACGTGTTGCTTTGGGAAGCCCCGAGCGGACGGAGGTCGTCAAGCCAAAAATCGTGAATGGTCGGATCGCCCGTGCTCGCAACATCCGGCTGCGGAGCATCATCGGCCGCGAGTCGGGCAGCGACTTCGGCCAATCGCTGGTCCGCCTCGCTGAACATTCCGCGAAGCTGATCCAAGCGGGCCTGTTGCCGTTCGTCCGCCAGCGAGATGAATGGAGCGGTGTCCTCGCGGTTACCGTCCATCGCAGGATCGGCCGCACTGTAAAAAAACGCGTATAGCGAATAGAACTCTTTGGCCGAGATCGGATCGTATTTGTGATCGTGACAAACGGCGCAGCCGCCGGTCAGGCCCAACCAAGCCTGCATCGTCGTACTCGCCCGTTCGACGGCATAGCGAAACAGAAATTCCTCGGCGATCGATCCGCCCTCACTGGTCGTCACGTTGCAGCGATTGAAGCCGGTCGCGACGAGTTGTGACAGCGTCGGGTCGGGCAACAAATCGCCAGCGAGCTGCTCGATCGTAAAGTCGCGGAATGACTCGTTGCGATTAAACGCTTCGACCACCCAGTCGCGATATGGCCAGATCTGACGGACGTTGTCCAGATGCAAACCGTGAGTGTCACCATAGCGGGCGACGTCTAACCAGTGCCTCGCCATCTCCTCGCCGTAATGGGGCGAATCGAGATAGCGATCGACCATTTTTTCATAAGCGTCATCCGACTTGTCATTCAAATAGACGTCGATGTCCTCCAGCGTCGGCGGCAGGCCGGTCAGCGTGAACGCGACACGGCGAATCAGCGTCTCGCGATCAGCGGATACCGCGGGACGCAGTCCGGCCCGAGCGATGTCGGGCAGCAGGAATCGATCGATCGGCGAACTCCACCCACTCGCCACCGCCGCATCATCGGCGAACGCATCCGGAACCGCCGGTGGTTCCGGGGCCGAGATCGGCTCGAATGCCCAATGCCCCTCGTAGACCGCGCCTTCGCTGATCCAACGACCGATCAGTTCCCGTTCCTCCGCCGTCAATTGACGCGTCTGGTCAGGCGGTGGCATCACGACATCGGGATCGGTCGACGTGATCCGCTGCCAAACCGGGTTATCCGCCAATTCGGTCGTTGAAAAAAAGTCGGCTGCCTCGTCGGCGTCATCGAGCCGCAACCCGGCTTGGCGAGACCCCTCGTCGATCCCATGACAGTTGAAACAGGCTTCGCTCAACAACGGACGGATGTCGCGATTGAATGTCACCTCCGGCTCAGCCGCGGCGGCCAAAAATGGACTGGTGCCACCCATCAAGGCGGCGATACCGATAGATCGCAGAAATAATTCTCGTAGCATCACGGATCGAGAGCTTGGGAGGGAAGGATGTCAGGCGGGAGCGCGGTGCGCGATTCAGTGATTCGAGAACAGACTCGATTTGAGAACGGGCTCGACTCGAGAACGGGCTGAAAACGTCCAGCCGCTCAAGTTCCTGCTCGGAGGAGTCGGTCGCCTCAAGCGACCAACATCGACGGGCTGTCACGGGTCGATTTCTCAGCCCGCCGACGCTCCATTGTACCCGAGCGGATCACTCCAGTGACCGAAAATTAGCCACAGTTGTCGGTCGGCACCGAGAATCGGCCACCATGCATCGACTCCGAATCGGCGCATCGACAACCCTGTTTCAACGGGACACTCAGCCGCGCCCCGACGGTTCGACGAACGTGGTCAGCGAATCGACGACCCACTCCGCCGGCTCATCGTCGGCCGCCGGCAAGTATTCCAACACGACCTTGATCAAGCTTTTAACCGTCTGAGATTCATCCGCCCAAATCGTCGCCGTCAAAAATCGCCGGTTCATCGTGTAAAACTTTGGTTCGCGGGCGACCTTCCAATCGACCTTGCTGCCGGCGTCGAGCAGTTCGACAAGCGTTTCGTTCTCACGGAACTCCTGCATCCTCGCCTGACCCTTCTCGCTGTCACGGTAATACTCGACCAGGGACATCGACGCGGATTGACGCTGATTTGGATACGATTGCAGCTCCATTGCCAATTCGACGTCGCCCTGGGCCAACAACTCCAACCACTGCGACGCGAACCGAGTCGCGTGTTCGGTCATCATCCGGTCACGGAGGTGTCGCTCAGTCGCGCCCCAAAATCCGAACAGCACCGCGGCGAACAGGCCGATCGAAGCTGGCAGCATGCCGGTCGGTCGCTTTTCGCCATAGGGTCGCAGCGCGATCAGTGCCGCGATCACCGCCAACACGGGCAGGAACATCATCGGGGCACCGAGCACCGCGGTGAAACTCAATAGCCCCAACCCCAACGCAAGAAACCCGGTCAGTCGAATCGGTCGAGCCTCGGCCAACAGATTGGCGTCCCCTTCGATACTCATCGCTGGGGCTGCGAAGACGCTCTGGTGACTCTCCGAACTAGACATGACGGCAAAACCTTGAAAACGAAACGACTCGATCGAGACCGACCCGGCGGACGTGCCGACGCTACGCACATAATCGTCGATCGGTTCGTCCAAGTCACGGGGGTACTACTTCATCCCGACCCGGCCGCTGTAAAGACTCCGCTTCGATTTTCTCGGTACCGCGATCGGGGTCGGATTGACATCGAACGGCAGCGACGCGACATGCTTTGCCCGGATTACCGGCCCAAACCGACTCGGCTTGGGGTCGCCGCCGGCGCGGTATTCGGCCATCACCTGACGGATCCCCGGAGCGTATTCAAAGTCACCGCCGGGGCGGGCATCGCCGAGATGATCAAAACTGCCGATCGTGACCAAACTCCGGGTGCGATCATGAAACTGATACGCCTCCACCCCCTTCTTGCGAAGTTCGCGAGCCATCTTGTCCGCGTTGATGGCACAGGTGTCCATCCGCTCGCTGCTCGGCTCGAACGACCGCTTCGGGTTCCCGTCTGCGATCGCGGCAAATCCCGCAAAGGTGGCGACCACAACCGTAAACTTTCCGGGATTATCGAGCAAACTATGCTCGACGTCGCTGTTCAGTCCCATCACGAATGAGTCGACCTCGGGGATCAAAAAGTACTCTTCAGGAAGCAGCGGATTGGTCGTGGCGAAAGCGTTGCTCATCGGCCCCGAGGTCGTCTTGCCGACCCGCTTGAGCAGTGAGCGTTGCAGGTTTCGTACCGCATCGAGCGGCGTTTCCGCCGACGCGTCAGCTTCGGATTCCGCCGCGTCGGTCTCGAATACCTTCGGGTGTGCCGATTTGATCCGCTTGAGGTCCCGTACCAACTGCGGATGGTCGACCGAATCGTACTCGCCAACCAAAACCGCAAACGCCTGATAACGCGATTGGTTGGCGTAACGGACCACCCTCCCTTCCGTCCCGGGACGATCGATCTTGCCGGTAAAATCGAAGTTCTCCTCATGGATAAACGCCGATATCCCCAAATCGCGTTGTAATTCATCGGCCAATGACTCGGCCTGACTACGCCCGTCGGGACCAGCGAACGAAGCCGCCAGGATCATCCAAGGACCGTCGACTTCGGTCAGCTTCCGCGGATCTTGCGCCGCCGCTCGCGCCTCAGGCGTCTTTCCGAAAATTCGCAGCAGACTCGGTGGGGCTGCCCGAAGGCGTTCAGCCCAACCAGCGAGTACCAACGACGTCAACAAAATGGGCAACAGCGTGCGGGAAATAGCCATGTTTGGCTCCGATGATCGGCGAAGTTCGAGGTTCCGTGATCCACAACCAACCGGTGAACTAGCAAATCGACCGCCGGAGGTGAAAGTGAGATTCGCCACCACGTGGCTAGTTATGGTCTATAATTCGACAACTGAGTCCGGCCACCGCCGCGGGTCGCCAGCGACCGGCCTCCGGTGGCCAGATTCCGTCTGCCCATTCGCCGCATATTCGCGAAGTGTCTTGATCGATCGCTATCCTCCTGCCGATAACGCGAATCCGCTCAGCGAGCCTGGCGCAGCGGTCCGCTCGACCATTCCGCCCCCTTTGTCACCACTCCCTCCTCCACCTCCGCCAGCAGTCAAGCCGGCCCCCGTGGCTAAGCCGGCCCCCGTGGCTAAGCCG
>SKZY01000191.1 GCA_007127095.1 Planctomycetaceae bacterium | reverse complement strand
CGGTTTAGTCGCTCAGCAACGCTTCGGCGAACAGCAAACGACTCGGCTTGGCGGGGTCGTAGAGCACGCCGATCGGTTCACCCGATTCGAGGTGGGCCCGTGCCAATCGGACTTCCTCACCGTAGGCGTTGTGATTGTGAATGCGGTCGGTCGTCGAGTCGTCGAACGCGAGTTCGATCTGATACCGCCGTTGGTCGTTGACCGTGACATTTGTTTGGCGAATCTCCTGAACGGTCGCCATCGCGAACTGGGAGTGTTTGAGCAGTCGCATCTGATGCCGGCGAAACCAATGCGCACTCAGCATTACGATCAGCCCGACGAACGGGAAGATGATCACGAAGCCGCCGAAGTAGCCGAACGGATCGATCCGGCCGCCGACCAAGCGGTTTGTTTGGGGGTCATGTTCGAGAAAGTTTACCTCGACGACGGAGTCGACATCGGGAGCCCGTCCGGTGAAGTAGCACTCGCCTTTCACCTCACCGCTCGGTCCGGCGAAGCGGTAGCTGATGCGATGCACGCGTCGGTCGTTAACCGTCATGTTGGTCGGTTCGTTGCCGGTCACGACCGCTTCTGCCGTTTCGCCGTTGCCACGATCGAGGCTCAGTTCCGCCGTCCAGTTCCAGGGGAAAAAGATGGCGACGAAGACCGTCCCGATCCCGAGGAACGCACCGCCGAAGAGCAGTGAAAACCAACCGAGCCCGGCGGGCACACGGCGGCGGAGGATATTGCGGGGGACATCACGAGGCGGCCGCTGACGGAGGAATGCCTCTAAATCGTCCAGTGTCACTTTCATCGCGATTCGCCTGGTTGGGCTCCCCTCGCTTATGCTCGGCCCTCCCGCGGGAGGGTGTCTTTGTTTTGCTGATGTTGATTTGGCTTGTGTCGATACCAATGGTCCAGCGAGCGTCAGACCCCTTTTCGGACAGAGCCTAGAAGTAGACCTGTTCGGCGGTGCGGCGGAGCATCGCTTTACGCTCGTCGTCGGTGAGGAAATCGAGTCGGTCGCGGATCAGGGCGATCGATTGTTCGTAATCGTGTCCGGGACCGACTTGGAACGGGCAATCGCTGGCCCACATCAGTCGCTCGGCCCCAAAAGCATCGCGGACGCGGCGGATCATCGGCGCCAGGTCGGTGTAGGGCGGTCGTTTTTGGCCCAAGGCATAGAACGCCGACGTTTTCACGTAGGTCTGACGATGTTCGGCCAAGCGACAGAGTGAATCGAGTTGTGCGTCGGTCGGATTGCCGTCGATCCCGATTCGGGCGAAGTGGTCGATCACGACGCGGGTTTGGGGGTAGCGGCGGCACATCCGGTCGATCAGCGGCAGCGCTTCGGGATTGATCAACGGGCAGACGGCTAGCCCCTGTTCGGCGGCAGCGGCCCACAACGATTGCATTCCGGCCGATCCGATCCAGGTTTCGAGTGACTGATCGGCGGGATGGATGCGGAAACCTCGAACCCCCTGAGTCGCCAATTTTGCCATCGTTTTGGCGAGTTGCGGAGCGTGTTCATCGACGATCGCGACGCCTGAGAAGACGCCCGGGAAGCGAGCGATCGTATCGGTCATGTAGCGATTGTCGAAACCGTAATAACTCATCTGGATCAGCACGATCCGATCGACGCCGTGGGGTCGACAGTGCGCGAAGAGTTGCTCGGCGGTGAAGCTGGCCGGTTGCATATCGGCCCGGCTGAACCCCGGGGCGAGCGGATAATTTTCGAGGTCGGGTGTCCAGACGTGGACGTGAGCGTCGATCGCGCCGGGCGTTGTCGTGGTCGGCGACGAAACGTCTTCGGCGGCGGTAGCGGAGCGGCGAGCGTTGAGCGGCCCGAGCATCGCCGCAGTGGTGGCAGCGGTCGCCCAGCGTGCGGCGGTAGCAAGGCATTCGCGGCGCGGAGACGTGAAATTTTTCATGACGCTACTGGGGTTGATCGGAAGGGGCGGGGCAGGGGGGCAAGGTCATTCAAAGCGGCGGATGAACTCGCGATAGAACTCGGCCGCCTGGACCACCTGATCGATTTCGACATACTCGATCGCGGCATGGGCGCGGTCAATGCTTCCGGGGCCGAAAATCAGACTCGGAACCCCCACTCGCGACAGCTTACTGGCATCGCTGCCGAACGGCACGCCGGCGGGTGAGCTATCGAGTCCGAGTTCGCTGGCGATTTCGGTCGCCAAGGCGACCACCGGCGAATCGGTTGGCGTGTCGAGTGCTTCATCGACCAACATCGGTGGGTGCATCCAGACCGAGCAGCCAGGATCGGCGGCGGCTAAGTCGTCGATCATCTGTTGGTAGTCGGCCAACACGTTATCGACGTGTTCGCCGGGTAGCAGTCGACGATCGATCTCGATCTCACATCGATCGGGGACGAAATTGACCTGAACGCCGCCGTGGATCACGCCCACGTTGCTGGTCGCCGGGCCGAGCAGAGGGTGTGGATGTTCGGCGAGTCGGCGGTGGTAATCCTCCAAGGCGAGTACCAAGCGGGCCATGTGCGTGATCGCGTTGGTGCCCAATTGCGGTTTGGAACTGTGGGCGGCTTTGCCGGTGACTTCCACCTTCCAGCGGAGCACACCTTTGCTGGCGACGATGACTCGCAGTTCGGTCGGTTCGGCGACGATCGCGGCGTCGGCGTGCAGACCTTCGCACAATTTGGTCACGCCGCGGAACGAGTATTCTTCGTCGACCACGGCCGCCAACCAGACTTCGCAGGGCGGGGTGAAACCTTCGGAGTGAAGCGAAGCCAAGGCGTGCATCATTCCGGCCAAGCCGGCCTTGGTATCGCACGAGCCGCGTCCGTGAAGTTGTCCGTCGGCGATCAGCGGATCGAACGGCGCGATCGACATTCCGGCGACCGAGACGGTATCGGTATGCGCTTCCAGAATGACGCGACGATCGGGATTTTGGCCGGGCAGTCGGACGACCAGGTTGGGACGTCCCGGGAAGACGTCCTGCACCGACATCGGCAGTCCGAGTCGATCGAAGAACTCGCGGATGTAATTCACCACCGCGACTTCGGACTCGCCACCTTCGTAGGCCGGATTGACGCTGTTGATCCGGACCAAGTCGGCGAGCGTGTCGATGACGGGAGGGTTGTGATGCATGGTTCGACCGGATTTCGGCGGGAGAGATGCGGGTGGGGCGCCTGCACAGTATAGAAGGAACCGACGGCCGAGTGCTTGAGTCGCGAGGTTCGAGCGGTCATGGTGGATGCGCACGCGCTCGAGACTTTTTGGCTTAAGAGGAGGATCCCTGCTTTGTCAGTGAACACCGACGTCGGTTCGCCGCATCGATCGGATCATGCTTTGCCGGCGGCGACGGCCGAGGTGATGGCTCGGCTCCGTCGTGACCTGCTTTCGCAACGATCACCCGCCGGGCATTGGCGTGGCGAATTGTCGGCATCGGCGCTCGGTACGGCGACGGCGGTCAGTGCGATTTCGGCGATGTTGATCGCCGCGGCTGTCGATCGCGATCAGGCCGAGCCGTTGATCCGCCGCGGCATCGACTACTTGGCGGGGCAACAGAACGGTGATGGGGGATATGGCGACACCGATCGCAGTCACAGCAACATCGCGACGTCGTACCTCGTCTTAGCAGCCCGTACGTTGGCGGCCCAGGCTTTGTTGGCCAGCGAGTCAACCGTGACGGAAGGCGACTCGGAGTCGTTGGCGCGATTGAACGGCTACATCGCCGATCAAGACGGGCTGGCGGGATTACGGCGACGCTACGGCAAGGACAAAACCTTCGTCGTACCGATCATGACCAATCTGGCGATCGCCGGGCTGATCGATTGGCGGGAGGTCGCCAGGCTGCCGTTCGAAGCGGCTGTCTTCCCCGGGGCGATGTATCGGTTCTTGCAGATGCCGGTAGTCAGTTATGCGATTCCGGCGTTGGTCGCGATCGGGCAGGTGCATCATTTTTGTGGTCCGCGAACCTGGTGGCCGATTCACCGGATCCGAGCTGCCGCCGTGGCGCCGACGATGCGGGTATTGCAGCGAATGCAGCCCGACAGCGGTGGCTATTTGGAAGCGACGCCGCTGACCGCATTTGTCGTGATGAGTTTGGCGGCGAGTGGTCGAGCGACTCACCCGGTCGCGACCCGCGGTTGGCAATTTCTGAAGGATTCGATTCGCCCCGACGGTTCTTGGCCGATCGATACCGACTTAGCGACCTGGGTCACGTCGCTGGCGATCCACGCGTTGGGGCAAGACCCGCGGGATGATGGCGATTGGGCGACGCGGCCGTTGATCGATTGGCATCTCGGTTGCCAACACAATCGGCGTCACCCGTTCACCGGAGCGAATCCGGGAGGTTGGGGTTGGACCGATTTGTCGGGTGCCGTCCCCGACGGCGATGATACCCCGGCGGCGATCTTGGCGATCGAAGACTACCTGACGGCGATCGTTGCCGCGGAACGCGATGAAACGTCTGGTGCGGCAACCGATACGGCATCGATCAGCGACGCGGCTCGTGCCGCTGCCGCCGCCGGGCTGAACTGGCTGGTCGGATTACAGAACCGCGATGGTGGGCTGCCGACATTTTGCCGCGGTTGGGGGAAGTTGCCTTTTGACCGCAGCAGCACCGATTTGACCGCACACTTGATTCGGGCGATCGATGCCGCCGGTCGCCCCGGTTTGGCGTTATCGCAGGAGCCGGCTTTGGCGGCAGCCCGCCGGCGGGGAGTGGAGTTTCTGCGTCGCCAGCAACGACCCGAAGGAGAATGGGTGCCGCTGTGGTTCGGCAATCAGGACGACGTGGACGAAGAGAACGCGATCTACGGGACCGGCCGGGTGTTGTTGGCGATTGCGGGAGAGTGTTCGCTGCGGTCGGCGGTCGGACGGGCGGTCGATTTTTTATTGCGACAACAGAACCCGGACGGCGGCTGGGGTGGCGGCCCTTCGCGGCGAGCTTGGCTGAGTTCACGGGGACGGTCCGACTCGTATTCCAGCATCGAAGAGACGGCGGTCGCCGTGGAGGGGCTTGCGGCGGTGTTGCGGTCGGCGTCTTGGGGATTGGCGGAAGTCGACATCGATCTGGTCGACGAAGCTGACGAACTGGTCGACGGTGACACCGTTTCGTCGCCCGCTCCGTCAGCTGAAACGACGCGGGGCAGGGAAACGACCGCCTCACCTAGAGAACGGCAGTGCCGAGAGGCTATAATCGCCGGAGTCCGTTTTTTGGTGAAAGCCAGTGAAGCGGGTGAGCAAGATGAACCTTGGCCGATCGGGTTCTATTTTGCCAAACTTTGGTACCACGAACGACTTTACCCATTGGTGTTGACGTTGGCGGCTTTGGGGGCCGCGTGTCATTGTTTCCCGCCGCTGCCACCGGCTAACCCGCGCCCGCCCGATGCGGCGGGCTGATCCGGCACACCGTTTTCCCACCTGTCGCCCACTTCAACCGAGAGATTGCTTTGTCGATCGCGCCCCCCGCCGACGTGGCTTCGGACGCCGGTTCGTCGCCAGAAGGTTCGAGCACCCGACGTCGCCGCCGAGCCACCGGTCACCTCAAACTGGTGCCACCGACGTTGGAATTACGGGACAGCTTGCGTGCCGAGTGCGCTCGCGTCGCCGGTTTGCTCGACCGCTCCAAGCCGATGACCAAGGACGAGTTGGAGCAGGTTTCGCGTAAGTTGCTCGCCGAATTCGGTCAGCCCGAGGGTTATCTCGGCTGGGTGATGGTGGTTTTGAGCAGCGAGTTCTGGCGTGACGCGGTCGCGGCGGTACCGCCCGAGCGGCGGCTGTTTTTGCTGCCTCACTGTTTGAAACATGCCGAAGGTTGTCCGGCCGATTACGACCAATTCGGGATGAATTGCAAGCAGTGTGGAGCCTGCAGCATCGCCGACTTCCGTGGTACGGCTGAGGAGATGGGTTATCGCGTGCTGGTCGCCGAGGGGTCTCCGGTGGTGATGAAGATCATCATCGGCGGATACGTCGACGCTGTGATCGGCGTCGCATGTTTGAACGTGCTGGAAAAGGCGATCGACAAGATCTTGTTGGCCGGGATCCCCTGCATGGCGGTACCGCTGTTGAGCGACGATTGCCGCAACACGCGGGTCGACGAACCGTGGGTCGACGAAATGGTACGGACGCCGCACGTCGCGGCGCGGCAAGAAACCCGCTCTTACGTCCACCTGATGCGGGAAGCCGCCGAGCTGTTTTCGACCGAGTCGATCGATCGATTTGCCCCGAGGCTTCGCGGTCGTGGGCCGTTGTCGGAAACCGCGGTCACCCGCGATTCGATCGCCGCGACCGACCCGATCCAGGCGACCGAGCAGATCGCTTATGACTTTCTGGCCCGGGGCGGCAAGCATTCTCGTCCGTTTATCACATTGGCCGCTTACGACGCTTTGACGGGTGATTTGGGGACCACGGCCGAAGGGGCTGACGCGTGTGACAAAATCCCGCCGACGGTTCGGCGGGCGGCGCTCAGCATCGAAACGTTCCACAAGGCGAGTTTGGTTCACGACGATATCGAAGACGACGACGCGTTTCGTTACGGCCAACCGGCGGTTCACCGTCGCTTCGGCAGTGCCACCGCGATCAATGTCGGCGATTACTTGATCGGGCTTGGCTATCGGTTGTTGAGCGGTCGCGTCGACGACGACCGTCGCTTCGATCCTCAAATGCGGGTTGATGTCCTCGATTGTTTGGCCAATGCCCATACTCGGTTAGCCGAAGGGCAGGGTGCCGAATTGTTGTGGCGTGACGCTCGTGAGCAGTCGCTAACCCCACTCGATGCCCTCAAGGTCTACGCGTTAAAGACCTCGCCGGCTTTCGAGGCAGCGTTGTACAGCGGCATTCGGATGGCCACCGATGCCGCCGAATACGTCGAACCGATCCGCGTGTTCAGTCGCAATTTGGGGGTCGCGTTTCAAATTTTGAACGACCTTGACGATTGGAACGGCGACGCTGCCAACAAAATCGCTGTTGCCGGCGACGTGCTCGGCGGGCGACCGACACTGTTGCTCGCCTTGGCGTTAGAAAAATTGCCCACCGACGATCGTGAAGAGTTGTTGCGGTTGATCCGTGACGATTGTGTACTCGGCGATTCGCAGCGGATCGCCGCCGTCCGTCGCCTGTATGAACGAGTCGGCGTGTTCGACCTCGCCCGGAGATTGGTCGATAAACACCAAGATCGGGCCGAGGCCGTCGCCGACGAGATCAAGCCTGAACCGCTACGGCGATTGTTTTATTTCCTGATCGACACCGTGCTGCAACGCGACGAGGGCGGCGAAACCGCTCCGCCGAAGCCGCAACTCGTTTCGTTCGGGTTACCGGTGACCAGCAACGCGGAGTAGCTCGAGCGATGTCCTCATCACCTTCCGGGTCCGTCAATCCTTCGGACGCGGTCGATTTGTCGACTTTGGTCAGCCTGTTTTACCCTGGTGACGGCGGTGAATTGGCTGACTTTGAGCCGGTTTCGGGCGAGGGCATGCCGGACGATTTTCGGCGATTGCTCGACCACCATTCCCACATGACGATCACGGTCGAGGCGTTTCACGAATCGCCGGTCGATGTCCGGGTCATTCAGAGCAGCGAACGAGACGGTTGGTATTGCCGCGAAATTCTGCTGGTGTCGCGGCAGGGGGGGCAGGTCGTGCAGTACGGAATTGTGCGACTCCGGCCTGACCGCTTTCATCCCGACGTGTGGTCGGAGATTCGCGAGGGGCAAGTTCCGCTCGGGCAGGTCTTGATCAACCACAATGTCTTTCGCCAGGTCGAACTGGTCGCGTTGTGGCGGGCGTTTCCCGGACCGGCGCTCGCCCGCTGGTTGTCGATTTCCGAAGCGGACACGACGTACGGTCGGACGGCGAGGATTTTTTGCGACGGTGAACCGGCGATTGAACTGCTCGAAATCGTCGCTCCGGTCTGACCGCCGT
>SKZY01000442.1 GCA_007127095.1 Planctomycetaceae bacterium | reverse complement strand
GCTTTTGGTCGGATTCCGCCGGTACACAGATCCGGCAAAAACATTGGTACGCCTACCTCGATGGTGATCAGGAGGCGGTCATGGCGACGCGGTTGGGCTGGTACGACGCCGAGGGCCGTGAGCGGTTGGAGCAGGATCTGGTCGCGGCGTTGATACCGGGCGTGGAGGGACAATACGCGATCGAGTTGCAGATCGATTTGCGACCGCCGCAAGGAGCCACCAGCGTCGTACTGGGAAAAACGAACTTCGGCTTCCTCGCCGTGCGGGTCGCGGCGTCACTATCGGTCCACTTTGGTGACGGACGATTGACCAACAGCGAAGGGGCGGTGGGCGAGACAGCGATCTTCGCCAAACCGGCTCGCTGGGTCGATTACAGCGGACCGATCGCCGCCGGGACTGGCAACCAGCGGCGTACCGAGCTTGCCGGGATCACCTACTTCGATCATCCCGAGAACCCGCGTTATCCCACCCACTGGCATGTCCGCGAGGATGGCTGGATGGGAGCCGCGTTCTGTCTGAACGACAGCTACACGTTGACTGACCAACAAACGTTACGGCTGCGGTACCTGTTGCAGGTCCACCGGGGCATCTATGACGAGGACGAGGCGGCCGCGATGCAGGAAAGCTTTGCGGCTCGCCCCGGTTTTACGATCCGTTCCGCGCGGCGAGACGAGCCGCACCGACAATACGTGGTACAGCGATCGCCGGTTGCCGGTGAACCTGACAACGATTAGGTTGAGGACGTCCCCCAGTCGTCGCTATAGCACTCGGTGGTCAAGAGAGACCAGACGAAGCAGGTCATTTTAGTGTCTAGCCTGTTTTGGTTTCAACAATATTCAAACACGAGAACACGGCCATACCGAGGCTGTCAATCGCTACCTGATGACCAATAAAAAACATGGACAACCGCCTTTCGTTCCGACGTTCGTCCCACAGGATGCTGGACAACTTTCAGTCATGCTGGAAACCGCTAGCTCTGACTGGAATCGCGTTCAAACTGATCGCTTTGGTCGTACTGACGCCACTACTCGCATTACTATTCCGGCTGTCACTCGCACTTTCAGGAAGTCGAGTGATTGCCGACCTGGACATTGCGAAGGCATTCTTGAGCCCCGCAGGAGCGATCATTTTCATCCTGGGGGGAGCGGTATGGCTTGCCATCATCGCTTTAGAGCAAGCTTCTCTAACGGGCATCATCTGTGCTCGGACTGCGAATCGCCAAATTGGGGTTCTGGGGGCACTTCGTTTTTCGGCTGCCAACGCCTGGCCGGTATTACGAGTGACGGCTCGCATGGTTGTCTGGGGGCTGGTGGCGAGCGTTCCGTTTCTGGCGATTGCAGCAACAACCTACCTTATCTTATTAACAAAGCACGATATCAATTACTACTTAAATGAAAAGTTGCCAGAACTTTTTATTGCAGGAGGTATTGGGGGTTTACTCTTAGTGGGATTAGCTGCCACAGCAGCTCGTATATTCACGGGCTGGCTATTTGCGTTGCCTGTAGTATTATTTGAAAGGACTGATCCTTCAGGAGCATTGTCTCGAAGTCAGCAAATGGCTAGTGGTTCTAGGCTGACCCTGCTACTCTGGATCATCGGATGGATCCTCGCTTCGCTTGCAATCTCAACAGCAGCGAACGGGGCAGTTATTATGTTCGGTCGATTGGTGGTCTCTTCTCTGCCAAACTCCATTCACTTACTAGCCATGGCCGCAGGATTGATATTACTCCTGTGGGCCGTAGTGATGGCCGGTACAAACCTGCTGGGCACGACAGCGTTTGCTGTTATGCTTTTCAGCCTTTACCGTGAAAGGCGGGGTAATGACAGTGAGCAAGCATTGCAACCTGGCATCGCAATGCAAGGCTCGCACGAAGGCCGCTTAGGAATCACGCGGTCAAGGCTGGCCTTAGCGAGCGGTGTCGGCCTTGTGGTTGCCGTGGTGACTGGCATGCTGACGGCTGAAAGTATTCAGGCAGAAGACCGCATTAAAATAATCGCGCATCGTGGAGCTTCGAAAGTGGCACCCGAAAATACGATGGCAGCAATTCAAAAAGCCATTGAGGATGGGGCAGACTGGGTTGAGATCGACGTCCAGGAAACTGCAGACGGAAATGTCGTCGTGTTTCATGACAGCGATTTTATGAGGGTTTCCGGAGTCGACTTAAAGATTTGGGATGCGACTATCGATGATCTCGAAGAGTTGGACATCGGGAGCTGGTTTGACCCAGCATTTAATGACCAGCGTGTGGTCACCCTGGCGGAAGTACTTGCTGAGTGCAAAGGGAAAATTGGGGTCAATATCGAACTGAAATACTACGGACATGACGAGCGACTCGAAGAACGTGTCGTGAACATAGTGGAAACTCAAAACATGGCTTCCGAAATCGTTGTGATGTCGCTGAAAATCAAAGGGGTGAGAAAGATGAAGTCCCTGCGACCGGACTGGCAGGTGGGGCTTCTGATGTCCGTTGCTGCGGGCAACTTCAAAAAAACGGAAGCTGATTTCCTGGCCGTCAACTCAAGTTTTGCCAACCGGCGTCTGATTCGTTCCGCACACCGTGCCGGTAAAGAGATTTATGTTTGGACTGTGAATGATGCGGATTCGATGTCACGCATGATTAGTCGCGGTGTCGACGGATTGATTACGGACAGGCCAGAGGTGGCCCGATCGGTTTTGGAACGCCGAGCCGAGCTGAATACGTCGCAGCGTTTATTGCTGGAACTCGCTGGGACGCTGGATACGGCTGGATTGATCGCTGGAAAGCCCTCCGCGAGTAGATGAGATACTCGCGATTTCGAGACATCCTTGCCTGATGTCACCACCCTACTCGCGCACCTTGCTCGGCTCCGGTCGGTTTTCCTGTTACACCGCGTCTGCTGTTCCCCTTTTTCATTTCCGGAGAAGTCGGTTTCTCGTTTTTGACGGGGATTCGCCGAATGCGGACGCGTAATCGATCGAAAATTGACCTTCGTGAACGAACCCGAGTTCGCGAGCCACCCGCTGTACGCAGCGTTGATCGCGATTGTCGCTGATCATGCGTCGGGCTGCCTCTAAACGGACTCGTTTCGTGTAGGCGCGAGGAGAGAAGTCGAGCAAGTCATTGAATGCGTAAAACAGTGTTCTTCGGGACGTTCGGGTAGCCTCACACAGTTCCAAAATCGTCGGTGGCTGACTAAGCCGAGAATGGATCATATCCAGGGCTCGACGAACGATCTGGCGACGGTTCCAAGCCGAAGTAAGATCGTGATAGTGTCTTTTGCTGTCTACAAGCAAACCCACTACATATTCCGTCAAACACACATCGGCATCTGTCCTCGTCAAAGTCGTGTCATGACCTTGCAAAATTGCGCCGATCTTACGACAAAAACGAGTGAACTTCCGACAATCAGGGACGAGTGTCTGCCATGCGACCAGGTCATTCTCGCGGTCTGCGGATGGAAATTCGGCCATCGCTACTCTCCGGAAGAGTTCCACCGGGATCGAAACCGCTGCTTGCCGATGCCCCGGAGCGAGTTGCTGGAAAACATCACCTCCGGGTTCCATGATCAGCAGTTGATCGGGCTCGATCTGCTTGCCGCGAAACCGGGAGGAGGAGCAGTCGTTCGTGATCGGCGAGATGGTCACGTATCGATCCGAACGCTGACCACCAGCAACCAATCCGACCTCGGTTCGCACGTTGTAAACCGCACAACTGCCGACGGAAGCCAAACGGAGGTCGATACGAAACGAGCCCTGGTTGACCTGCAGGAGTTCCACATCCCAGAAAGCGGACAGATGCCGCGATGCCGTATCGACGTCCGGAAACGTTCGATCGATCTTATTCATGCTTGACGAGGCCTTTTGTCTTATGTGCTTTATCTGATTTTCCCGTCGGCAGTGACTGCCGGCAAGATCGGTAGACGCTCGTCCTACAGCATGCTAGAGGAGTCTTGCGGCTCTTGGGACGCCCACTTTACCCCATGGCGGCCCTGCTCGTCGACAACCAGAGCGGATTCCCCCGCTGTGGTCGCGAACCCGGCTTCTGAACTGCCCACGAGTGGCGGGTGACCGTTCTCAGGCGGCTCTGGGATTCTCCGCTCCGCGATTGCATTGGAAGGTGACGCCTCGCGATGCCCTTTGCGTTTTTAACCGGACGAGTATCGGATTGCACTCTTTCGACTGTTTTGCTGCTGTCCACATGATTAAAAAGTTAAAAAATTAGGGTTGGCCGCGACAGATCTGGTAAATCACGACCTGGGAGAGGTCGTGCGTGAACGACTCGAACGCTAATCGATTGAATCGAAGGGAAGATAAAATGGATCGCAGACTCCTGCTCAAATTGCTCGCCTCGGGCACTGCTGCTACCACGGTGCCAGCCACTGTCTGGGCTCAGGTAAAAGGAGAATCTTCGCCGCGAATTTACGAATGGGGATTCCCCGAATACTCGCCAACGCCCGCCGGTAGCGGGAATGCAACGCCCTTCGGCGAAGGCGAGCTGAACGGGATCGAAACGGTCAGCGGCCATGAGCTCTACAAGTTTCCGCGGGACCATCGCTATCACTACGGCCCGATCTATCGTGGCCCGGAATACTGCGAGTGGTATTACTTCAGTGCTTTCGTCTACGACAAGAAGACGGGTGACCCTTACACGATTTTCTGGATGACACTGTTCTCCGGTTGGGACGAAGGGCTGCAGCGGCCGGTCAAGAACGTGTTCTTCGCGCTCCACAACCTGAAAACGGGAGAGTTCAAACCGTCCGTCACGCTCTACCCGGGTGAATTCACCACTGCAGGGTCACCCGGCGACGCGGCCAAGGAAGACTTCTGGTTTCGCTATCGGGTGGGCACGCCGGAACACGGCCAGATGGAAGAAAGCTACCGCGCCGCCGATGAGACGTGGAACTTCAAGGCCAACGTGGTGCAGGCGGCACCCGAGCGTAATTCCGTGCCCTTCAGCATGGACATCACCGGCAAGGTGTATGCCCCCGGCTACGTGTTCAACACGCCTTGGGGCCTCGAAAACGAAGGCTACGACGTGTCGCGGAAGGGGCTTCACAACCCGGAAACGGTTTACGGGATTTCCTATTACACCATCGCGCCCAAGATGATGATCTCCGGACCGGTCGTCGTGGATGGGAAAGAATTGGAAGTCGAAGGGCTCGCCTGGTGGGAGCATCAGTGGGGCAACCTCCGCACGCCCGATCACCTTGAGGGCCATTACATCTGGCAGAACGCTTATCTCGATAATGGCGACATGTTCCGGTTGCGGTTCTGGCGGAAGCCCGACCTCTCCATCGCGGAGCAAATCACCAATTATGCCTACATCCATGCCGACGGCCGAATGGAATACGCGTTGGGAGAATCGGTGCGCTGGACCACGATCAAGAGTTGGCCTTCGACCGTGGTCGAGAATGTTGACATTCCGCTTTACGGAAAGCTGGAAACACCGCAAGGGACCTTCTACGTGGCCCCGGAATATCCCGAGCAACAGGCGATCGGTTTTGCCGATTACACCGCGCTCTGGGAAGGCTGCATGTATTTGCATGAGGGCTCGCTCGGCGGCCCCATCGTGGGCCGAGCGTATCACGAAAACATGATCGTCCCTTGGTATTATATTCCGCGCGGATTCGACAAACCGCAGCGAGAAGAAATCCGCCGCAAGCTGGATGGCGGGATGCCGCCGGCTCCGCCGTTTAAGTTTTTCAAGTAGGGTCGGTTTTGGATCGCCGTCGAGCCATTGCTGCTCGAGTCCAAGCTCCTTTCGGGAAGTCGCGCGACGGTATGGAAAGCGTTCGTGTTCAACGCCTAACCGAAACCGGCGTCGAACCGGTAATTGTCAAGTTGGCCCCGCGGCGTCTCTGCCGGGGGGATCCCATATCATGTATTTAGGAACTTTTTGATGAAAAAGATGAAAGCGTTGGCCAGTCTGTTGCTCGTTTGTCTGCCAACGGTGGCCTGGGCGCAAAGTGAATCGAGTGAAAACCAAGCTCCATTCTCCGGTCCCGGTGTGGAAACGCAGACCGGGCAGGCCGTTTTTACACTGCCGCGGGACCATGCCTGGCATGGAGGCGAGTTCTACAAGACGAATGATTTCAATGAGTGGCACTACATCACCATTCTCGGCCGCGACCTCGATACCGGCGAGCGGATCTCGGTGTTCTGGGTGCCGCTCAGCCAAGGTTGGGTGGAAAAAGACGCCCGCCCGCTGCACAACGTGCTGTTCGCGTTCCACAACCTCGACACCGGCGAGTTCCACACCTCGATGATCTACGTCACCGGGCCGATGAACACCGAGGGGTCGGCGCCGGACGCGGAGGACTTTCATTTCCGCTATGAGATCGACGACGGTAACAACGGCTTCACCACCGCCTACACCCACGCCACGGAAACGTGGGAGATGTCGGGCTACAACACCAAGGACGACAAGTGGAACCAGCCCTTCCGCGTCGACTTCACCGGCACGGTCAAAGCGCCAGGCTACGTGCCGATGGCGTACTGGGGGCTCGAGAGCATCGGCGTTGACCCGCAGCGGCGCCAGAACCCCGAATCGATGTACGGGCTGACTTACTACTACACCGCGCCGAAGGTGGCGACTACGGGCACCGTCGAGGTGGGCGGGCGGACCGTCCGCTTCGAGGGAACCGGCTGGTTCGAGCACCAGTGGGGCAACTTCCGCAACACGCTCCAGTACCGCTACTTCTGGGCATGGTTCCGCTTCGAGAACGGCGACATGATGACCTTCCGCCAATACTACGAAGGCGAAGATTTCCAGAACCCCCATTACAACGTGAATCGCTACTTCTTCATGGATGGCGAGACCTTCGAGCGAAGCTATGCCTTCGGCCCTTCCTTGAAAGTGATCCCGTCGCGAATGTGGACCTCGCCGAAGTCGGGCAAGGTCTACCCCTGGTATGGCCGGATCGAGACGCCGCAAGGCACGTACTACTACGAGCCGACCATCCCCGAACAGGAGGGCTACGGCCTTGGCGGCGCCTACATCGAAGGGGTGATCCAGCTCCGCGAAGGCTCGCCCGACGGCCCGATCGTGGCGACGGGCTTCACCGAGATGATCATGCTCACCGATCCCTACTCGGATGGTTCCGACGGATCTCTCGGGCCGCCGATCAGTCGCAGTTTGCCGGAAGATCCCGAGTTGCCCTGGAAACCGAAGGGCGATGAGTGATACCGTCGACGAGCCGGCGACAGCCATGAAGGGACCGGTGGCCGGTCCCGAAGGCAAGCACTCCCCGATCTGTTAGACTGCCGGCGATAGGCAGGCCATGTGGTCGCTGTCCGCCCCGAATTCGCCGTCCCGCCATTCGAACGGGGTGGTGAACTGAGGCGGCGCAGGAGGGCTCGGCCGATTTGGCGGCTGAGTGAGCGAATCGACAGAAACCCGCGGATGCTCCCCGCGTCTTTTGGTTATCCGCCGTCGTGGGTCCGAGATGTGAGGAATTCCGGACGGCTTCTGAGGTGACGCGGGTGTTAATACAGTTTGGGCCGAATGAGAGGGATTCCAATCATTTTTCGTCGGACACGCTCCCGCGACCTGCGGGGTAGATCGATGCGATCGGATGACAACGCCGCGGGTCGGTTAGGGCAGACATCGCTAGTGAAAACGATTCGTGGTGCGGGTTGGGTGTTGTTCGTTGCACTGCTGGTTTTGCCGGAGTCGGCGGTCGGGCAAACGCAAAACCCACTGAAACCGCTCGACACTTCAAGTCCTCGCGCGACGATCACGTCGTTCTGGGAGCAATCGGCAAAGACCGAGCAAGCCTTGACGGCTTACCGGCGGGAGCAGACGCTTGAGCAGTACCTCAACTGCGTGCGTGTTTTCGCGGCCGGTCGAGACCTTTTCGATCTGAGCGAGACGCCCAAGGCTTACCGGCTCAAGACCGCGGGGGCGT
>SKZY01000405.1 GCA_007127095.1 Planctomycetaceae bacterium | reverse complement strand
TCGCCGACCAGTGGCGATCGGGTCCGCATCGTGATCGGCGAAGATTCGGCGACATTCGAACTCGTTTCACCGGGCGTCGCGTCGTTGACCGGAAACATTCCGGTCGCTTTGGTGGCGACCGATACGCCGATGATGGTTGCAGAAAAATTAGCCGCGGCGATCGCCGCCGAACTGGCTCCGACCGGGCGAGCGGTAACGGTCGAGGTCGCCCCCGACGACCCGGTGATCCGTGTCGAAACGCTCGACGACGAAGACGGGGTCGCGATCGGTACATTCGATACCGGGTCCGATTTGGTGACGGTCTTCCTGCAACCCGATTCGCCGGAATTCACCAACGACCCCAACAATGTCCTCGGTTTCCTCAACCCGCGGGACCCTGCCGGGGCCAACATCGCCGTCACGGTGACCGGTTCAGGTTTGCTCGATGCCTGGATCGATTTCAATGGCGACGGCGTTTTCGATCCGACGCGAGAACAGATTTTTACCAACGTACCGGTGGTCGACGGCGTCAATATACTCAACATCACCACCCCGCCTGACGCGTTGGAAGGGATGACGTGGGCGAGATTCCGGTTGTCGACCGGCGGCAACCTGCGGCCGACCGGTGTCGCTGTCGGCGGTGAGGTGGAGGATTATCAGGTTCAGATCATCGGGATCGATCTACCGACCCCGATCGATGACGAGTTCACGATCAACGAAGACTCGGTACTCGATACGATCTTCGATACGACGTTGCCGTCGTTGATCGACAACGACGACATTCCGCCCGAGACGTTCGTTCCGGTTCAATTCTTCATCGGCGAACAACCTCAGCACGGGACACTGGAGGTCGACGATCCATCGAGCGGCCGCTTCCGTTACATTCCCGCCGCCGATTTTTCGGGGATCGACACGTTCACTTACCGGCTCAGCACCCAAGCCAATGCCGGGGCAACCGATCCGGCGGGCGTGACCTTCGCTACCGTGACGATCAATGTGGTCCCCGTCAACGACGCTCCGTTGGCGATCGACCAAATGATCGGGACGCTCGAAGACACGCCGGTGACGATCACGGCCGAAGAATTGCTGGCCGGTGCCCTCCCACACGCCAACCCACAATTCCCGCCGGGAATGCCCGAAGCACCTTGGGACGAATCGAACCAGGAACTGCGAGTGATTTCGATCGAGGCGAACTCGGTCCTTATCGACGCGTCCAATTCGACCGGCAGCGACGGATTGCCGATCGCATTCGAGACGCCTCGCGGTAGCGTCCAAGCATTCTTCGATGGCACGGGAACGTTGATCGAAGTGATCTATACGCCGGGGACTGACCTGAACCGTGATAACGTCTCGCCGATCGGTTCAGGCCCCGTTTTCGATTCGTTCCTGTACACGATCGAAGACGACGGACTGCTGATCGATCCCGAGACGGGTGACACGATCGTCGGTACGCCGTTGACCAGCACCGCGACGGTTTCGCTCGATGTTGCCCCGATCAACGACCCGCCGACCGCGGTAAGCGACCTGGTCAGTGTCGGTGCCTTGGGGACGAACGATCCCAACACGGCCTGGAGTCAATACTTCCTGTCACGTGATCTCGACGTCCCCGTACCGACCGAGGACGAGACGCTGTTGATCCCGGCCGAGTTCTTGCTGCTCAATGACCTGGCCGGTTCGCCGACGGCTTTGGACGAGAATAACTTCGTCAATGACAACGACGGTCCGTTGACGATCATCTCGGTGGAGATCGATGCCGGTGATGCCACGGTCGAACTCGATGACGATGGAAATATCGTCTTCACTCCGCCGAGCGACATTTACGGCCAGGTCGTGTTCACTTACGTCGTGATCGATCAAGGGATCGATGAAGCGCTCGACGGGACACGGACCGAGAACCCGTTGACCGCGACCGGGACCGTCACTGTGAACTTGCAACCGGTCAATGATCCCCCGGTCGCCTACGATCGGCTGTTGACGTTTGTCGAATCGCCCAACCCGGGTTCGGGGCCGGCGTTCGTCTTTACACGGCTCGACCTGATCGAAGGTGCGGCCGACGAGACACCGGCCGTTCCGGGATTATTCGATCCCGATTTGCCGGCTCCGTTCGATGAAAGCGAGCAATTCCTGAACGTCGTCGAGTTCACTACCGCAGCCGGAACACGCGACGTGACCGAGTTGACCGGCGTCGGCGTTGAGACGCTGACTCTCGATAGTGACGAGGGCGGCTATTACGAGTTTGAATTCAATGACGGCATCTTCACGGTCGGGCGGTTCTTCTCCGCACCCGATTACAACAACCGCTCGCCGTTCGAGCCGGTCGAGCAGTTTACCTATCGGATCGAAGACGACGGCCGGACGACCCGACCGCAGCAAGGTGGTGTGATCACTTTGCCGCCGCAACGATCGGTCGAGTCGGCGACGGTAACGATCGATGTGATGCCGTCCAACGACGCGCCGCAGTTCGATTTCGAACCGATTGTCGACATTCTGGAAAGGGATGACCTCCAGCCGACCGAGATCGTCGACTTTGCCACCAACATCCTGCCCGGCCCGCCGACCGCCTTGGATGAACTCGAGCGTCAGACGGTTTCGTTCGCGATCCTCGAATCGCTGTCGACCGTCCCCGCCGGGTTGATGACCCAGGCTCCCGAGATCAGCGATGATGGGATCTTGACGCTCTATCCGGCCCCTGATGCCGTCGGCACTGCGATCTATGTCTTCGAAGCGATCGATGCCGAACCGGGCACCGACGGATTCGTCTCGCGGACGACCCGTGCGACCGTGACGGTCAACGTCCGGCCGGTCAATGACCCGCCGCGAATCAATCCCGTGGTCGCCGGAACGTCGCAAACGCTCAACGCCGACGAGGCCTGGAGCGTCGATGCCGACGGCGTGATCACCTACGTGCTCAAGGAAGACAATACCCAAGCTTTGGGTGTCACCGAGCCTTACATTATCGACACGCGGCGGGCGCTGCCGTTGCCGAACTACGCTCGGATCGGGCTGTTAGACGTTTTCACTGTCGGACCTCCCAATGAAGCCGACGGTACGCTCGGCGGTTCTCAAGTGCTGCGGATCATCGACTTTGATGCCACCACAGCGCTCGGCGGTACGATCGAGGCGATCGCCTTCAACGACGACAACAGCATCGCGCGGCTGCAATATATCCCGCCGACCGATTACAACACCAACCTCGGCGGGGTCGATTCGTTCACGTATGTCGTCCAGGACAACAACCCGGATGGCGGCGAAACTTGGGACCTCGAACTCGGCGAACTGGTTGACGATCGACGGACCGCGACGGGACGAGTCGAGTTTGTATTGCGACCGGTCAACGACCCGCCCCAGTTCGACCTGTCGACGACCGAACTGTCGGTGCTCGAGGACAGCGGCCAGATCTCCTTTGAGGACTTTGCGGTCAATATCTTCGCCGGTCCGCCCGATACGGCGTTCGACGAGATCGATCCGATTACGGGCCAAGTCGTGACCTTCGCCGTATCGGCGGTCAGTTCCGGTGCGGACCAGTTGTTTGCCAATCCGCCGACGGTCAACACCAATGGGAGACTCTCGTTCCGTCCCGCGGCGAATGCGTTCGGAACCGCGATCTATGAGATCCGGGCGACCGACGACGGTGCCGATAATGCGATCCGTGGCGACATCGTCTCCAGCCCCTCGCAAACGTTTACCATCAATATCCGGCCGGTGAATGACCGTCCGGTATTGAACACCACCGACCCACTCGTCTTTACGCTCAACGAAGACGCGACGGTGTTGCAGCCTGATGGGACGGTGACATTCCAGGGCACCTTCATCCCGTTGCGGGGTGAAGGGGCGGTCCGCGGCCTGTTGGACGTATTCGATGTCGGACCGGCGAATGAGGCAGCCGATATCACCCCGGGTGGCAACCAGTCGATCTCGTTGACCACGCCGATCCCGGCCTCGACGACACGTGGCGGAACCCTCAGTCGCGTCTTCGACCCCGACGACCCGACGCTGCTGATCGGCCTCCGCTATACGCCGCGACCGAACTTCAACGGCACCGACACATTCATCTATGGTGTGATCGATGACGGCGTGTCGGTTGACCTCGACGGCAATGTCTTCCCCGATCCGCGGGAAGCATTCAACACCGTATCGTTGGTCGTTCAACCGCTGAACGATCCGCCACAATTTTCCGGTCCGTTGTCGGTGGTTGTCGACGAGGATGCGACGACGACACCGATCGTCGGCCAGACGATCATCACCGACTTCGTCACCGATATCGCCGCGGGCCCTCCCGGAGCCCTCGACGAACTCGGCCAAATCCCCGGCATCCCCGGGCAGACGGTCAGCTTCGTCGTCACCCCGGTCCCGGGCAATCCGGAAAACCTTTTCGAGCAGCCGCCGACGGTATCGTCTGACGGCACGCTGACTTTCCGAACGGTGGCCGACGCCAACGGCGTAGCGGTCTTCACGATCTTCGCGGTCGATGACGGGCCCCACAATCCGCCGTTGGAGTTCAATACCAGCACTCCGCCGCGGACCTTCACGATTACGGTCAACCCGATCAACGACCCGCCGACGTTCGTCCCGACCTTGACCGAAATTGAAGTGACTCAGAAGTTCGGCCCCTTCGTTACCGCCGAACCTTACGCGGTCGACATCAGCCCTGGGCCGCCCGATGAAGTCGAAGCGGGACAGACCGTCCGGTTTGAGGTCGTCACGCCCGAGGCAGGTCAGTCATTGTTCCAGACGCTGCCGAACGTCACCGACAACGGGTTCCTGCGTTTCACCCCTGATGAATTCGCTGCCGGTACCACCGTCATTTCAGTGATCGCGATCGATAGCGAAGGAGCCGAGGCAGAGCCCGCCTTCGTGACAATCACGATCACCAACGTCAACGACCCGCCGGTGGCAGCCGACCTGACGATCGACAGCGATGAGGACACGTTGTTGCCGATCGCCGAGCAGACTCTGCTCGAGATCGCGTCCGACCCCGACTTGGGCGTCGACCCCGATGAGTTCCTGCGGGTCACCGATGTATCGGCGATATCCCAGGCCGGAGCGACGATCCGCGTGTTGCCTTCGGGCGACCTCGAGTACGACCCGCGTGACGCGCAGACGTTACAGGCGTTACGACCCGGGCAAACGTTGGCCGACACGTTCACCTATCGGGTGGTCGATGCCGCCGGGGCGCTCAGCAATATCGCTACGGTGACCGTCAACGTAGCCGGGATTAATGATCCGCCGACCGTGGTCGATGACTTCGCCACGTTGTCCCCAGAAGGCCCGACGATCATCCGGCCGCTGGACAATGACTTCGACGTCGATGGGACGATCAACCCGTTGACGCTGCAGATCACCCTGCAACCGGCGTTCGGTTCGGTGGCGATCGAAAACGACGGGACGCTGATCTACACGCCGTTCGCCGGTTTCCGCGGCACCGATACGATTCGCTACACGGTCGCCGATGACCTCGGTGCCCGAAGTGAAGAAGCGACGATCACGATCGATACCAACATCGCTCCGGTGGCCGTCAACGACCTCGCCGGGACCTTCCGCGGCCAGCCGATCGACATCGATGTGGCGGAAAACGACTTCGACCCCGACGGATCACTCGACCTCGAGTCGATCGAGATCGTGACCGAACCGACGCGGGGGACTGCGATCGTACTCGGCGGCGGTATCGTCCGGTACGTGCCGAGTGGCGATTTCGTCGGCATCGAAACGTTCGAATACACGATCCGAGATAACCGGGGCCGACCCAGCAACGTCGGTCAGGTGCGGATCCAGGTCGTCGCCAGCGAGTTGCAGAATCCGAGTAACTTCACCGACGTCAATGCTAGTGGTGAAACGTCGCCGCTCGACGCGTTGTTGATCCTCAATCGCCTTTCTCGGGCGGCACGTGAAGGAATCACTGGCGGGATTCCGGTCGAATTGCTGCTCGACGAGACGCCACGGTTGTTCTACGACGTGACCGGTAATCGACGAGTCGAACCGCTCGACGCTTTGGCGGTCATCAACGAGATCGCCAGACAGAATCGCCAACAGTTCGGCGGCGGTGAAGGCGAAGCGGCTCTCGCTGCGGCGGTCGAACCGATCTGGGCGGCGCCTCAGGTCGAACCGATGGATCAGGTCGAAACGAATCTGGCGGACTCGGTGATCGCGCCGCCGATCGAAACCGATCGCGACACGGATCGCCCCGCCGCCCCACTAGCACTCGATCCGCCGACGATCGGTGATCAGCGTGTCACGACGGTGGCCGATTTCGATTTCGCCGATGATGAAGCGCTCGATGCGCTGATCGATTCGTTAGCGACCGACGCGGCGACTGGCGACGAGCGGGATCGTGACGACGTGATGCGGGCGATCGATGCCGCTTGGGGCCAAACCGACGAACTTTGATTACGCGAAACGTCAGTGATTCAGTGAGACTTTGATTGAGGTGCTGTCGCCAGAATTGGCGAGGGTGCTGCGAACTACTCGGCCCGTTCGTCGCCCCCCTCGGGGACGAACGGGCGTGGTTGATGATGAGGAATATTCTGTTCGTAACGGTTTTGCAATTGAGATTGCGCTAGTTATCCTCGTCTCTTGAGGATCTGCTTATCCACCTCGCCCGATCGCGGAGCCCGCGGTCGATCGTGGGTCTGGCTTTTTTTGCTTCTTGCTCGCCCTCCCCCCCTCGCCCGGTTTGGCATCCATGATTAAACGACGCCTTCCCCGTCGCCAAGCGTCCCGCCACTCTTCAGGCCATCGTTCAATGCTGCGGAACCTGTTCCGACGTCTTGGGCATGAGACGCTCGAACGCCGTGAACTGCTCGCCGCCGAAATCTTGGCTGTCCGGCCCGACAATGCCGGGTTGCTGCAGGATGGAGATGTGTTGAACGTCGCCCCACGGGAGTTCAACCTCTACTTCAACGGCGGTGCGAATCTGGACGAATCGACGATCAACGCTGATACGGTGCGGCTGATCCGCAGTGGCGGTGACGGGACGTTCGGAGAAGCCAACGACGTGGCGATCGAACTCGGTTACGTCGGCCTGGTCAATCCCGGCACGGACAACCCACTCGAACGCCAGCAGATTGTGATCCGGCCTGCCAGTAGCGCCGCGCACAACGCCGCTGAACCGGCGTTCGCCTTTCCCGATGATCACTACCAGATCCAGTTGATCGGCGCCGGAACGCCGAGCCTGACCAGCATCGGCGGAGAGGCGTTCGGAGGTGGTGAGGACTTCACGATCAATTTCCGTCTTGACCGTGGGGCTCAGGTCGTGGCGGTCGTCCCCCAACCGGTGACCCGAGCGGCCGACGGTGGTCTGCAACAGGCCGATAATGAGATCGTCGTCTATTTCGATGACCAAACCCTAAACGTCAACGACGCCACCAACCCCAAATTCTTCCGGTTGGTCAATACCGGCGGCACGCTCACGACGGCAGACGATTACACGCTGCTACCCGAGGTGGCCGATTACGACCTCGACAACAACCGCGTCACTCTGACCTTCGCCGACGCGATCCCCGAGGGGACCTATCGACTCGATGTAGGACTTTCTGATGGCGGCAATGAAACACTGGCAGGCGCGATCCGCGTCGGCACGTTGTTCGATGAAAATCGGTTCACCCACAACGGCTATCTCGGCGATGTCGGTGGCAGTCACCAAAATGCTGCCGATGTCGACCATTACCGGCTCGAGCTTTCCGCCGGCGCGACGCTCAGCGTCAACGTGACGCCGCATTCCGCGACGCTCAACCTGAAGGTTCAACTGCTCGACGCCGACAATGTCGAAATCGCTGCGATCGCGACGGGCCCCGGGACCGTCGGTACGCTCGGTTTCGCCGTTGCTACCGACGGCGACTATTACGTCGCGATTTCGAGTGAGGATGGCAGCACCGGGTCGTACCTGATCGATGCCAGCGTCAGCGGCAATGCGGTCTCGACCAGCGATGTCAATTCGACCTTCGCATCGGCGAC
>SKZY01000109.1 GCA_007127095.1 Planctomycetaceae bacterium | reverse complement strand
GTTCCGAATGCCGCGAAGCGGCCATCGGCAGTAGCCCCGGGTGGAGCGATGACGAGCTCCGCGAGTCGAGCGGTACCCGGGGTTTACGAGTACACCTGCGTTGGCGACGAGCGATCGATTCTCAAACCCAACCAATCCCGCCGAGTCGCAATCCAACGGATGTGGGCCGCCAGTCGCGCCAGCAGCGTTGCCCACCTTGCCAGTTGCGACTCGGTTGAATCGAGCGATGTGGTGAATCGTTTGCTCGTCGCCAAGCGCCCTGGTTCTTAGACCCCGGGTTACGCTTGGCTCGTAAAGCGAGCCGGCGCTCACCCGGGGCTACTTCCGGTCGCCAGCTTCGCGGCTCGAAGAGATGAGAAGACGGAGTTGTTTTTGGTCGACGCCGGGACAAGCACCCTCTGAAGTGTCTTTCAGCTTAACCGCCTTTAAAACCCCGTCCTGCTCGACCGACCGGCGATCAGCGTCTGTATCCCGAAGAGATTTTAGCCATTAGCCGGTGGTCGAGCGGAGCGAATACCACCAGAACACCTCCGCCATAGTGGTTCAAAGTAAAACCGCCATCGACTCGTAGCGGAAGTCGTCAAGACGTTCGAACCGTCAGCCAAACGCCGAAGCAAACCGTTAGGCACGGACACCGACATCCTCCGCCAGTTCGGGGCACCGTAGCAGAGTAGGGCAGGGAGGCGGATTCTCGGACCGCTCTCGTTACTTTCTCCGCCGCCAAGGAATCGCTAGCCAGGATCGCTCAGGAATCGGTTAAATTGGTTGTCATGATGGGCTGTCGTGATCGCAAGCTGGTCTCCGTTCTCGTTTTGGCACTCTGGTTGCTCGGAGTGAAGACTCTGTTGGCAATCTTGGTCAACTACCGAAACTATTTCCCGCCCGACTTTGCCTCGGATTTCCTCCGTGGACGTGAGGCTGCATTTCAGGGAATCTATCGAGAGGCCTTTTACCTTCACATCCTGTCCGGCCCGGTCGCGTTGCTGCTCGGATCACTCCTTCTCAGTCGCTCGTTTCGTTCGCGATTTCCCCGTCTCCATCGTGCCCTGGGGCGTGCCCAAATCGCAGTTATTCTGCTGATGGTGGTTCCGAGCGGCTTATGGATGGCGGGCTATGCCGAATCGGGCACAGTTGCAGGCTTGGGATTCGGTTTCCTCGCCGTAGCCACCGGTGGCTGCACCGCCTTGGGTTGGAAAGCGGCGATCGTGAGACGTTTTGATGTCCATCAGCGCTGGATGACACGGTGCTTTGTGCTGCTCTGCTCCGCGATTACGTTGAGATTGATCGGTGGCCTAGGAACGATTGTCGGGTGGGAGTCGCCTTGGTTTTATGCGCTAGCGGCCTGGGTAAGTTGGTTGATCCCTTTGGCTTGCTGGGAACTCTTCGCCCCGCGGCTTTCCACGCCGCAACCTCAGGTCGCTTGAAAGGGCATCCCGGCGATGTCAAAGATCACCCGTGCAATCGGGGATCACTCGATCGCGTCGCCGGCCGAGATCGTGATCAGCGCACGGCGGGCCGATTCAGACGTTGTCGCCGGCAGGAACTGAATGCTACCGTCGGCGAAGGCGACATTTGTCCCGCCGGAGTGTGCCAACGCCGAGTCCGGGCCAGGCTGGAGGTCAAGCCGTTCAAAGGCATCCTGGGGACTCATCCAGTGAACCGCATGACCAGAGGCGACCTCAACGAGCATGATCGTGTTCGACAACCCATCAAGAATGTCTGACAGCGGCCGGGGACTGGTCGGATGCAGGCATGCCTGCGGCCCCACAACGGCCAAATAAGTCGTTTGTTCGTTCGAAATGGAAGTTGCCGGACACCGGTACGGCATCGGTTGAGCCTGCGCGAGCCTTGCATGGACGGGGTCGTCCCATGGCTTGGCAAGGTCGATCTGATCATAAAGTGCTTGGTGCTCGAGAAATGGCAGGATCAGCGTTCGCCAACTATGCAGCGGTTTACCGTCGGCGTCGACGCTGTATGCCGGAGGTAACGCGTCGTAGTGCGCCGCATAGTTATGCAGGGCTAAGGCGATCGCCTTTAGATTGTTCGAGCATTGCATGCGGTAAGCAGCGGGTCGCGCGGACCGCGTCGCTGGCAATAGCAGGGCGAGGAGCACCGCGATTACCACGATCACCACCACCAGCTCCGTAGCCGAGAAACGACTGGGCTGTTTCGGACGTGGTTCGCTCGTCTTGGCCGAGGCGGTGTAGGGATTGACGGCCATCGGACACACCTTTTTAGTGAATGTATTGGCTAGCTGAGCTCAAAACCTTCGCGATAGGGTTTGCGGATGAGTGACTCCGCCTCGGGTGCGTTGGTCGCCTTCATAGCAGCGGTGTCCCACTCGATCTTCTTTCCCAACCGAATCGGCAATACGCCGACGAGCAAGGACTCTGCGAGTTGTTTTTTGACGCATCTTGAATGCTCTTGTCCTTCTGAAGAAATCACAAGGCCTGAGTGTAAGGCATTTCGGCAGTCGAAGAATTTTTCTTCTCAGTTGGCATTTGCTCGCGGTGCGAACTCCACCCATTGAGTCTGGGTATCTGACTTCGTCGGGACGGTGAAGGTCGCGACCGCATCGCTCACGGTGGTCGACCAACGTTGCTCACCGTCGGCATCGCTCCAAGCGAAGGTGATCCGCAGCGGATCGATCGGTGCGGTCTCATAGACCAAATGCAGTTCCGCCCGCGCGAATTGCTTGCCGCCGTCGTTGCGAAAGCGGACCAGCGTTTCGGTTTCGTCACCAGCCACCTCGGCCGCCCCCCAGCAGAGGCTTTGCGACCAGAAATCGGCCGGCTCGTCACCGCGGCGAACGATTTGCCAGTCGCGGACAACCGGCTGCCACGATTGGCCTCCGTCGAACGAATAGTCGATCTGGTAGCGGATCTCGGGATCCGGCGGCGAACTCGAACGGACATGGGCGGCGGCATGGATCTGCCGGATCGGCTCGCCACGCGGGGTCGCCAATTTCAAAGTGACCGTCGGCGTGCCGAAGTCGCCCGCGACACGATGCGGTCGGGCTTGGTTCAGGTTCGGTCCGGCGCTGACCACCGATCGTCGCCCGGCGGCAAACTCGACCCGCGATCCGTCATCGGTCAAGCGTGGCAAGACGGCGACGTTGGCCTGCGTGACCGTGCGGATGACCAAGCCGCTCGGACGCAGTTCCTCCACCGATCCGTTGATCTTCAACCAATACTGCTGACTCCCCTTCACGTGATCGGTCAAGTCGAGCCGACCGCTCAACCGGCGCGGTTCGCTCCAAGTCATCCCACGGTCGGCCGAAACCGTGACGGTCACATCGGTCGCCGCAGCGGCCTGCAGTACCAAACCTTCGCGGCAACCGGCGTCGTAGATGCCCCAAGGTTCATCGTTCGGTGGCGCGGCGGCGATCACGTAGGGCGAACGAAACTCGAACGTGACGTGACGATCCGATTCGTCGACGATCGCTTCACGGTAATCATCTCCGGAAAAATCGGGACGGTAGGTGAACACGGCGTTGGCGTAACGGGCCTGCCCGTCGATGTGCGGAGTACCGTTGTCAGAACCGAACATCTGATCGGGCTGGTTCACCCAAGTACGCGACCGCTCCGGGCCGGGAATCCCAGCGGTGTTGTAGTTTCGGCCCCAGAAAACAAAAGTGCGGCCGTCCTCAAGTCCCGGGTTCAAATAACGACGGAGCGTCTCGCCGCGGCGGAGATGCAGCTGCGGCGGCGGCCCACTGTAGCCGCTCAAGTATTCGGCGACCGCGTACTTGGCGAAGCTCGACGCGTCGCCGGGGAACAGGCCACAACTCAGCCACCCCCGATTCCGCTCGGGCAAAAAATCTCGCCGGGTCAAACGTTGCCAATCGTTGGCGATCTCGCCGATGCCGAGCAGTCGCGATCCATCAGGTGCGAAAATCACGGTGCTGAGGTCATGGTCGACCATCGCCCAACGACCCTTTCCATACGGACCGCCGGTCAAGAACGATTCGAATGAATTGTGCCCAGCCGTACCAACACTCCGCGCCCGGCCCGGCCCGAGGAGCGTCTGGATCTCGGCGACCCACTGGGAATGAGTGGTACCGCAGAGACCAAACCCATGAGCGAATAGCCCGGTCCAATACTCTCGCATTCTCGTGTCCGAACCTTGCCCCAAACCTTCACCCCAGAGGTCCGCGGCACCTTCTTCTCCATGCCAATAGTGCGTATTTCGCCACAACCAAGCCGCCAACACCTTGTCTTCATCGGTGTCACACGATCGTCCGGTGACCCGGCGGTAGACCTCCTGCTGAGTCGCGAAGAGTCGCTCGAACGTCGAGCAGGCGAGCTCACCGGGGTACCAGGGGTGATCGGTTCGGATCTGAGGATCACCGACGTCGGCGTGGACGAGCGCCGGCAGCAGCGCGAGCAGGAAAACGAGATTGCGAATCGTCATTGGTTTTTCCTCGAAAACTTCGGGAGGATCATCCGTCATCTGCGCCCTTTCTGATCGGACCCGATCAGCGGATCGGGGTCAGTTCGAGCTTTCGAAACTCAACCTCAGCTCCCTCGGCCTGAACGGCGATTTGACCCGACGAGGCCGTGCAATCGGTGCCGTGGTTCACCAAGTCTCCGTTGACCCACACTTTCACCTCATCGGCGATGCAATCGATCACCATGGTATTCCATTGGCCAACCGGCCGTTCCGAATCCTCGGTCAGGTTACGGATGCGACGGGCCTTACCCTCGGTGATTCCCCATTCCTCCGGCGAACCTCGACGCTGCTCCATATTCGGCACCCGGATGTCTTCAGCGATGCACCAAAAATCGCCGGCGTTGCGGTGCAGCATCTGGACCTCCAACGATTGGGGGAACATGTCGTACAGCGCCCTGGGCGTCGAAGCGTGCACCAGAATACCGCAATTACCCGGTTCGCCGGGGAACCGATACTCGGTAACGATACGATAGTCCGAATAACTTTCGTTGGTGATCAGATGGCCAAGGGGGTTCCCCAACGTGACCAGGTTGCCGTCGCGGACGATGAACGGCTTGGTCCCGTCGGGATCGTCATCCAACGCGGGAACGTCCTGGTGCCATCCGCTCAGGTCATTGCCGTTAAACAACGCGATTGGCTCGCCGGTTGCCTGAATCGGATCTTGCGCGGCGACGCGACGAGCGGCTGGCTTGGCTGCGACCGACAGTGTCACCAACGCAACCGCGATGAGCCAGGTCGGCGGGATGACGGAAGTACAAAAAAAACCAATCGGAAGATTCGATTTAGATCGGTTATTCATCGCGGAGGCTTCGTTGCAGTGGGGAAAATGGAAAATTCTTGAGGTTCGGGCTCGTGGGATTCGCGTCGCGTGATGATCAGTAATCGGCACCACGAACACTGCGCACAACCGAGTCTTCCCAGGCTCGCAGCGCCACTCGCATTCGCTCAACGACCTCCGGCTGCGACTCGCTGACATCGTTCTGTTCACCCGGGTCTCGTTCGAGGTTGTAGAGTTGAAAGCGTTGATTCGGCAGGCGGTGGAGTTTCCAGGCGTTGTCCATCCAGACCGCCCAGCCGGGATAATCGTCAAGTTCATCCCAAGGCTGATCGGCGGTGTGCAGGATTCCTTCGTTGATCTCGCCGTCCTCGCCCGAATCGATCAACGCCTTGAGTTCTTGGACGATCTGATCACTCTTCATGCCCTTGGTTTCCGGCTTCGGATAATCCCAAAACGCCAGCGGATGAGGCCGCTCGGCGATCCGGTCCTCGAGCAGCGGGAGCAGACTGATCCCGTCGAGCGGACGGTCGGTGGGGATCGCGACATCGGCCAACTCGAGCATGGTCGGGAACAGGTCGACGGTTCCGGCTGGCACCTCGCTGATCCGCGGAGCGACTTTCCCGGGCCATTCGATCACCGCCGGCACCCGGATGCCACCTTCCCAAAGGTCCGACTTTCGCCCCCGCAATCCTCGGTGATCGGCCCCGTCTTGTGGACGCCCGCCATTGTCGCTGGTGAACATCAACAATGTCTGCTCGGCGATCCCCAAATCTCGCAGCTCCTCTCGCAATCGCCCGACCGCTCGGTCGATGCCGGTGATCTCGCCGTAGTAATTCTGCAGTTGCTCGGGTTGGTCCGGGTAGAGTGCTTTGAGTTCGTCGGTCGCTTGGTGGGGAATGTGGGGTGAACCGAACCAGACAAAGGCCACAAACGGTTGCTCCGATTCGGTCGACTCGCGAATGAACTCGATCGTCTTGTCAACCGTTACCATCGAGCCTTCACCGATCAGTTGAACCGGTACTCCTTGGCAACTCATCCAAGGGTCGTTCATGTAGAAATTGGCTGCGGCGCACCACCGCTGAAACCCGTGAGCACTGGGATTCGTCGGCCGTTCGGCACGGACGGAACCGAGGTGCCACTTGCCGAAAAAACCGCTCCGATAGCCGGCCTCGGTCATCAGTGCAGCCAAGGTCCGTTCTTGCGGACGCAGCGCATTGCCCCAACGAAATACGCCGCAGCGGTTCGGATGGCGTCCCGTCAAGACACTCGCTCGCGTCGGTGAGCAGACCGGCGATGCGGAATAAAACCGATCCAGCCGCAAACCGCCCGCCGCCATCTCATCGATCGTGGGCGTTTGCAAAACCGGGTGGCCGAGGTAGCCGACATCGCCGTACCCCAAGTCATCAGCCATACAAAAAATGATGTTGGGCCGCTGGTCACCCCGCGCGACGGAGCCGGCCAAGACGCTCACCAGGACCGCGAGAATGACTCCCAGAGGTGCCGGCCGTGATGTTTTCCGTGGCCGCAAAGAGAATCGCATGCTGGGGCTCCGTGCAAGGTTAGGGCAGGGGAGAGGTAATGGCTGGCGTTCAGTCGTCAGCCGGCAGCAGGGGGTGCCGATCGGACCCGACTCGGCAAGCTTGCACGAGGCTCTCGGGCGATACGGGCGGCGTAAAGTTCATCCACAATCGCTCGACCATCTTCGGCTTTTGCTTCGCGCTCGACGCCTTGTTGTCGATCGCGATATCGACCGTCTGCCAGTCGCTCAGCCGGCTGTCGTAAAGCTCATTGGGGTAACCCGAGAGAATGACCTTGCCGACGCACTTGCGGACCGTTTCGAGCAACGCCAGATGCTGATCAGTCGACATTTCATGATCATAGTCGGCCGTGGTGACCCGTGTCTCGTGAACGTAGGGCGGGTCGAGATAAAACAGGGTGTTCGCCCCATCCTGCGAGCGGATCACTTTGACGGCGTCGTCGCAGAGAATCACAACACGTTTCAGCCGCGCCGAGACATCGGCCAGTCCCTCCACGGCGGTCACCCAGGAGGACGCCTGTTCATTCATCTGACGCCGGGTGCGGTTGCGGCTAAGCGTGGCGAAACTGGTCAGCTTGCCGGCCCGTGATTGGCGGCAGAGGACAAAAAAATTGACGGCCCGCCGAATCGGATCGTCCACCGGTTGCTTCGCGTCCTCCCATTCGACCTGGGAAAAGGGGATTGCCTCGATCACTCGACGAAACTGCTCAAACCGTGTCTCGTCCTGCAACACTCGCCAAAAGTTCGTCAATTCGTGGTGGACATCGTTCACCACTTCCGACACACCGTCCGGCGACTTGGTCAGCAACACCGAACCACCACCGAAAAAGGGCTCGACGTAATGGACATGAGCGGGCATCAAGGCGATGATTTTGGGCGCCAAATAAAACTTCCCGCCGTGCCACTTCAGCGGTTGAACGAGAGCACTGGCTGATCTCACTGGGTATCCTTTGCTCGAGTGAATCCTCGGTGCGGAAACCGCTGGCCCATTGGTCCGGCCGATCCGCGATGGTATCCTAGCGGACCCGCGATTAACCAACAGCGGGTCGCGTCAAGGTGACGTTTGAGTTCTCTCAACCGTAACCGCCACCTGAATGTTCCCGTCTCTCCAACGCCGCTCCCGAGAACCGATCGCATGGCCGCCATTAACGTCGAAACCAAGGGTGAGATCGTCGTCGTCTACTTCACCGACGGCAAAATCCTCGACAGCCAGAGGATCGAACAGGTCGGACGCGAACTGCAGGAGGCGGTACCGCAGGCGGTTCACAAAAAGTTGGTGGTGAACTTCCGCGGCGTCAGTTTCATGTCGTCGGCGATGATCACCAAATTGGTCATGGTCAACAAATCGTGCAAAACTCAGGGCGTGGCGTTGAAGTTCTGCGATCTGTCGACCAACGTCATGGAAGTCTTCAAGATCACGAAGCTGAACAAACTGTTCGACATCCACAAGACCGAAGAAAAGGCGATCGAAAGCTTTGACAAGAAAAGCTGGTTCGGCTGATCGTTCCCACCACCGCGCCGACGAATCGGAACGCCAGCGATTGGCGACAGCGGGTCAGATTCATGACCATGTGATCCCACCGCTGATTGCAGCCAAACTACAACTCGAAGCGGTGCAAGCCCGCCTGCCCGATGAAGGGCTTTCCCAGGCGATCGAGTGGATCGAATTGGCCATCGCCGAGTCCCGTGGCTTGCTATCGGGACTCGTTCCTAGCGACTCCGGCGAAGCCTATTGGAGCCGCCAACTGCAGACGATCCGAACATCGCTCGCCGAGCGGGGCGAACCGATCGACCTGGACATCGTCGGCAGCCCGCCATGGGAACGGCTCGATCGTCAGGTCGCGGTCACGGTTGTCCAGATCGTCGCTGAAGCGATCCGCAACGCGATCAGGCACGCCGCACCAACAGCGGTCCGAGTGGAATTCGTTCCGCTTCCCTCAGAGCCGCCGCACCCCCGACGGTTCCGCGTCACGGTCACCGACGACGGGACCGGATTTTCACCCTCCTGCGGCACAGACCATCACGGCCTAGCCCTGATGGCGAGGCGAGCCGAATCGATCGGCGCCGAGCTGCGGATCGAATCGGCGCCAGGTGGGCCAACCGTGATGACTCTGACGTTCGACTCAACCGCCACTGCCAGCGGCATCGACCGCTTGGCGGAGTTGGGCGACTAACTGCTCAAGCGAGTCCTTCTTGGCGGCGACGATCGCATGCTGTTGAGCGAACGCGTCAACGGCCGCCTTCGCCTCGGCGACTGCCGATTCGGCGGCCTTGATCGGATCAGCCATCGCTTCAGCTTCAGTCCGCAGCCCCTTCGCTTCATCAACCTTGGCGACTGCGATCGCCCGCTGAGCGATCTGGTCACGCCGCATTTGAGCGATCTTTTGGAAGCTCTCGGCGAGTTTCGCTTCCAGTTCGGCGACCGCTTGTTGAGCCTCGACGCCCCCCAGATCACCGAGCCTGGCGGCGATGACGCGATCATGCAGATCACGACCACCAGTCGCCTCGACCGATATTTCGTCGCGGACACGATCGGCGGTTTCGACCGCCTTTTCCGCAGCTTGCTCGGCGGACGCGGCCGCGGCGAGCTTCTCATCTCGGCCCGCTACCAACGATTGGTGCTGCTCCGTCGCTGCCGCCAGCTTGGCGGCCAGTTCGTTCGCTTGCGTCAGCGACTTTTGAAAGTCCGGTTCGAACGAGGCGAGCCGTTCGAGCTGTTCACGCAGCCGTACTTCGGCAGCTGGTGGATTGGCAGCCAAAGCCAGAGTGGCCTCCGGTTTCTCCGCTTCGGTCAATCGGACGTCGCCGGTCCAATCACCGCCGACAACACGAGAGCCGTCGTGTGTGATCGCTACAGCGAGCACATCCTCGGTCATCACCGGAAACTCACGGATCAAGTCGCCGGCCGGGTTCCACAACTTGACCTTGCGGTCTTTACCCGAAGTGACCAGGCGGCCTTCGTGGTCGAACGCGACCCCGGTGACACCGCCCGGGTGAGCGTTGATCGTCTTGACGGCCTTGCCGGCGACGACGTCCCACAACTTGACGCTACCGTCTTCGCTCGCAGACGCGAACAGATTCGAATCGTCACGCCAAGCGATGTCATTAATCGCTCCTTTATGGTCGCCCAGATCGAGATACTGCTGACCCGTAGCCGCCTCCCAAACGACCAATCCGGCGGAACGATCACCCGAGGCGATCAAAACCCCATCGGGGCTGAACGCGACCGCATAAATCCAGTCGGTGTGCTTTTTAATATCGAATACTCGCTCGCCATCCTCTGTGGAATAGACCCGGAGCATTTTTTGGGGGCCGCCGAGGGCGACCAACGACAGATCGTCGTTGACGTCGGCATCGAAGGCGACATCGAGCTCATCGCCGACCTCGAGTTCGCGTTCCCCCGTCTTGATGTTGTAAATAGCGGCGATTCCGAGCGCCGAATGTTCACCGCCCGCTGCGACCAGAAAACCACCGTCGCGGCTGAATCGCAACGACAGCGGCACACCCTCGGGGAAGGGCAGGATTCCGAGCAACTCGGCGGTCTCGCCATGGTACAAGGCGATTTGACGTTGACCGGAAACGGCGACCAACGGAGCCCACGGGCTAGCGGCGACCGCTGGGATGGCGGCGGCACGCTCGGTCAATACCGGGACCGCCTGAGGAAGCGTTTCGGGCATCGGCGGCGGGCCTTCGGGCCGTCCGCCCGAGGCACCCGAAAACGCCAACGAATTCGTCTTCCGCTTCTTGGCCTTGCTACCAGAATTTTCGAGCAAACCACCCTGAATCCACGCTTCTACCAACTTGATCTGCTCAGCGGGAATCTTATCGGCACCTGGTGGCATCACCGGAGTGTCTTCGTGGGTGATCAGCTGCCAAAGTCGACTCCCCTCGACTTCGCCGTCATAGACGATCTCGCCACTACCACCACCGGCCATCAATCCGCCCATCGTATCCAAGGCGAGGCCACCTTTGGCTTCGCCCTGATTATGGCAATTCAAGCAGTGCTGACGAAAAATCGGCTTGATGTGGTCTTCATACGTGATCTTCGCGGCGTCGTCGCCGTCCGGGCTTTGCTCACCAACGGCCACGCCGCTCGAGCCGGCTACAAGGCCAAATGCCAGACCGAAGCCGAGCAAAAATCGAGTCTTTCTGCTGCTCATAATTCTCACATCAAAACCGGATGGATCGTCGCCGTACCAGCGTTATTAATTTTCATGACTTAGTGATTGAAAACGAACTCGCGACTGTTCAACAGCGCCCACAGAACGTCTTCCAGGCCCTGCTGCTCGTTGGCGGCCTCCGCAACGACCAAGTGCAAATCTTTACGTTCGGCGTCCGAAGGCAACCGTGCAAGGCAGCGGACAAAGATCCCGTCCAACACTTGATCGACCGACATCTCCTCGTCCTTCAGCATCCGCTCGATCACCTTGCCTTGGCCAATCTTATTGTGAACACTCGCTCCGTTGAGCAAATGCAAGGCTTGTGACAAGGTCGGATCGGTCGACGCTTCGCAATCGCAAACGGTGTTTCGCGGCGAACGTCCGAACGTCGTCAAAAAGTAGTTACTGGTGGCCCCATCGGCAATCTGAACGGCCCGGGCACCCAGCGGCAAACCACGAAACTTGTCGGGCGACTCGGTAACTTGCGAAATGCAATCGAGCAGACTTTCCGCCGGAATCCGCCGCACCGTGGCGTGGGCGTAGTTCCTCGTATCGGCCGCATTCTCCGGCGTCGGCGTGCTGCTCCGCTGATAAGCTTCGCTAGCACAGATGTCACGAACCAACTGTTTGAGATCGAACTCATACTCGACCAATTTCTCACCAAGCAGGTCGAACAATTCCGGATTGCTCGGCGGATTGCTGGCCCGAATGTCATCGACCTCATCGACGAGTCCGACCCCCGTAAAGTGGGCCCAAATCCGGTTGGCGATCGACTTGGCGAAATACGGATTTTCCGGAGCGGTCAGCCATTCGGCCAACACCTCGCGCCGATCCTTGCCCCGAGTATCGGGCTCGTCGCCACCGAGAAACTTCGGCTTCATGTTTTGACCGCTGACCGGATGCTTCGTTTCGCCACCACCACGGTTCGAAATGATGTACTCGCGATAATCTTCGGCCTGCTTACGCCCGATCTGGGCAAAAAAAGCAGCGAAGCCATAATAATCGTCCATCGTCCAACGGTCGAACGGATGGTTGTGGCACTGGGCACACTGAGTCCGAATCCCCATGAAGACCTGAGCGACATTCTCCGCCGTCTTCAATCGGTCACGTTCGACCTCATAGAAATTGGTCTGAGGCGTCGTAAAAGTGCCACCGCTGCTGGCCAATAATTCGCGAACCATCTCGTCGATCGGCACGTTTCGCGCGAACTTGTCGGCCAACCAATTGGCGTACAAGAATGCCGACTTATAGCTAACCTGGTTACTGCTCTTGATCGCCAGCAATTGAGCAAACTTCATTGCCCAGATTTCGCTGAACTCCTTTTGCTCGAGCAACCGGTTGACCAACGCTTCCCGCTTGTCGGGAGCGACATCATTGACGAATTGCTGATAATCTTCCGGAGTCGGCAATAGCCCGGTGATGTCGATCGTGGCTCGCCGCAAAAACTCCTCGTCGCTGCACCGATCACTCGGTTGAATCCTAACCTGACGCAATTTTTTATAAACGAGTTCGTCGATGTAATTTCCGGTGACCGGCGGCGGCGTGTAGTCCAAGTTTTCCGGCAGTACCAGAACTTGGCTACCAACGGTGTGAGTATCGAACCGGACCATCACGAAGGCTTCACCTCGCGCCCCGGCGGTAACGACACCGGCGTCATCGATCTCGGCGCTGGTCGGGTTGTTCGTCGAAAAACCCGCCAGTCGCGATAGGTCACGAGTCGTCCCATCGGCATAATGGCCGACCGCGACGAATCGCTGGGAGGCCCCTTCGCCCTCGAGCACGATCTGCGCGGGATAGATCGAGACCGATTCGACTTTCGGGGGTGGTGTCTCGCTCGAATCCTGCGGAACACCGTCTTCAAGCCATTCCAAAATCGTGGCGTAGTAGTCTGAATCGTCGCCAAAACGCTTACCGCCGGAATGCTGAACGGCACCGGTCGACTTCCTCAAAAACAGACTCTCCTCGGGCAGAGCCAGATTGATCCGTCGGACACCGATCTCACGCGTAATCCGGTGATAATCGCCCACCGGGTCGTACCCGAAAAGACTGATCATGAAGCCGTCCTTGCCGCGGGCGGCGCCGTGACAGGCCCCGGTGTTACACCCCGATCGGGTCAAGACGGGGATCACATCGTTGGTAAAACTGACCGGAAACTTTGTTTCGGCATGCTCCACCGAAACCGGGATCCGACGGGTGGTGCCGAGATATTCGGCGACCAATTCGGCCTGACCATCGCTGGCCGGTCGTAAGAAATGGCCATCGAGTTGGGCGACGGGGTCGCCATCCAACGTCCACTGCACTCGCTCGGTCACGTCCAACGTCACCCCGTCGTCACGCGTCAGCACCGCGACAAACGATTGAAAGTCACGGGCCGAATTGAGCGAAATCTCGGGAGGATAGACCGCAAACTCAACCTCCTTGGCCGAATCCGTCGGGGTGGAAGTCGCTTCGGGATTAACGGCATAGGCTAAACCCGTGCCAAAACCGATCGCCGACACGGCGAGCCACATTGGAAATATCCGCGTCACCAAAGAGCATAAGTCTCGCATCGGCGTGAATCCTTGACCTGAAAACTTCATATCTTCTATCCCGAGTCTGGGTATGAATGGCTACAGCGATCGCGAGGCTCTCTACGACCCCGAATTCGCTTTCATCTGCCGGAGTTGTTCCAACCGGCTCAGTGGCTTCGGCGCCGCCTTGGTTTCTTCTTTCTTGGGAGCCGGGGCCGCGTCGGCTTTCGGCGGCAACGGCTTGTCGACCCGGAGCTCCCCGGTCCCTTGGGTCTGGGTGATCAATCCCTCGGGCGAAGTAATCCTGGCGACACAATTAAACGTCTTGTGATTACCGACCTTCGCATCTTTGGTCAGCACCAACGGGAAGGTGACCGATGTCGACTCCGACGTGACCGCCTGCTTCGGCTCAGGCGAACTAACTCCCGGCGGAAATCCGACCAATTCGACCTCACCGCTTCCCTCGAAAGGCCGCATCACCTCGACCGACAATTCCATCGCCAATTCGGTTTCGATTTCACCTGCCAATTTGGGAAACTCAAACTTGAATGCTAAATCCTGAACATCCAATTCGATCGGGGCCGTGACGATTTTTGATTGGCCGTTCCCCGAATCGTAGCTGGCGACCAAAATGATTGGCCACACGCCGATCCCGGCGCTGCCATTGGCGGTGATCGGTACGGTAACTTCGTTCTCTCCCTTGGCGATTCGCCGCCCGTTATTCACGGCGATCCCAGGGGGCGTATAGAGCGTCGCCAGCGAAACGACGCCGTCGAATTCCTCATCACGTTCGATCGACACCTTCAACTCCATCGATCCGCTGCGGACGATCGGTACACCGGGTTGCTCAAGATGGATCTTAAAGGGAGCCGGATCGGCCACCGAGACGGCGAGGCGATCGGAATCATAACCCCACATCTCACGGCGGTTTCGCCCCAACACCAGTTTGTGCCTCAGTGCGAAATGGCCCTCGAGATCCGCCAACTTTTCGTCGGTCGGACGAGCGGTCAACGCCGCCAGGCTGGCCTCGTCCGCGGCATCGGCGGCCGCCGAAAGCAAGACTGGGATCTCGGCCCGGTTGGCAGGCATCGGGAACACCTGTGCCTCGATTCCCGCGGGCAGGTCGGCTAACGCCAATTCCAACTCGCCACCGAAATTCTCTCGCTTGGCCGTTACCATCATCGCCATCGAACCGCCCTTGGGAACCGCGATGCCGTGCGGCTCATCGCGGACGATTTCACGACGATCGAGCGACAGCTTGGGATCGGCTGTAGCGACTTCGATTCGGTAGGCATAATCGGGGCCGCCACGCCGCAAAGCGTCGTAAATCCGAACCGTGTAACTGCCGGCTTCCGCGGCTGTGAACTCGAGATACGAATCGGGACTTCCACCCTGATCATCGTTGCTACCGACCGACTTGAAGGCCGGGTCGTAAACATTGATGACCGAATCGAGTGGCGATCGCAGGGTGTTGCGAGCGAACACCCGCACCCAATATTTCTTACCCTTTTCACACTCGAACGAGAAACAGTCGAAGTCGCCGGGTTGACCGATCACTCCACAGAACGCACCCGGTGCTGTCGCAGCATTTCCTTTGCGAATGTCATCGTTGGGCTCCGTCTCGAGTGTCACCGGCAACGAATTAACCCGAATCCAATTCGGCGACGGACTGATCCCGTCCTCGTTCTCGGTCACCAACGGAAATGCCTCACTCGGCTCGCTCGGAAGTTGGTACTGCGAGGCGATCACCAACGGCGATTCAGGGTCACCGGTCGGATGGACCAGCGACGCTGCCAACAGATCGCCGGGAACACCGCCAGCAGGCACCACCGCGATCGGTCGCGGAAAGGTACCGATATGCATCCGATAATAGGCCAGGTCGTTGCCACCAAAACTGCTGTCCCGGATCACCACCTTGTACGTCCCCGCTTCGGGCGCGGTAAAACTGCACAGAGGGTCCTGTTGCAACAGCGGCGTGTCATCGCTCTCCGAAACTTCAAACCGCCGCTCGTCGAGGACCGCGACATAAGGGTCAAAGATCCGATTGGAATAGTCGTAACTCAGCCGCAAACCCTCGACCTCGATGTGGATCGTCTGACCAGCCGCCAACTCTACTTCGAAATAATCGACGTCTTCAAACTTGATTAGCCCTTCGACCGTCGTGTTCAGCTCGATCTTCTGCGCCGACTCGAAATCGCTATTCGGCTCGACCTCTTGAACCACCGGCATCGCACCGACGCCGATCAGCCGCAGATTGCTGACTCCCGACTTCGTGACCAATTGCAGCGGATAGAGCCCAGGAGCCATATCAGCAGCCGCGACGACCGTGATCTCGGCTTTGCCGCCGTCGAGCGGCTTGACCTCGGTGACCTCAAGCCCCGGCTTATCGAACAACACCTGCATCGCGTCGCCGAGTCGGGCGCCATGCAGAGTCACCTTGGTAGTCTCGCCACGGACGACACCCATCGGCTCCATCCGCGTGACCACCGGTTGGGCGGCCATCGCCGAGCCTCCTAAGGTCGCCAACACGACCACGCAGGTCAGCAGAGCAACCAGGCGAGGCCGGGCGCAGGCCTCGACCGTCGCGACCAAAGACCGAAGCGGACTGACCGGCGATTGCCCCCGCCCAAGATCGTTCGAGCGGATGAAGTTCAAAAAACGCGACATGGCAAACTCGAATCGGTTCGACGGGAAAAAACGGAGACCTGCTTGCCCCCCTGGGACGCAAAACCCCAGGTGACACGGAATCCCTGCCGAAAGGGACCCCAGGAGGCCGGGACTGAACACCCGGCCTCACCGTGCCGGCAGACGACTACACCAACAACTCGTTGACGACCTCGCCACCATCGACGATCTCGATCGGCCGATCGCCTGGCGCCATCAGCTCCTTGTCGGCGACGATCCCCAGCAGGTGATACATCGTGGTCGCCAAGTCTTCGGGACTGACCGGATTATCCTCGGGTTCCGACGCGGTCGCGTCACTGGCACCATAAACCAAACCGCCCTTCACACCGCCACCGGCGAGCATCACGCTGAACACCTTCGGCCAGTGGTCGCGTCCGGCGTCTTGGTTGATTTTCGGTGTACGACCGAACTCGCTGCTGACGATCACCAGCGTTTCGTCCAGCATCCCCCGTTGGGACAAGTCATCGATCAGCGTCGACAAGGCCACATCGAGCGACGGCATCTGACTACGGAACCCGTTGGTGATGTTGGCGTGCATGTCCCAACCGCCATAGGTCACGGTCACCAAACGCACACCCGCCTCGACCAATCGCCGGGCCATCAACAACCGCTGACCGGCCTGATTGCGGCCGTAACGATCTCGCAACTTGTCCTCTTCCTTGTCGATGTCGAAAGCATCGCGAGCCTCGGGACTATCGAGCAAACCGTATGCACGCTCGTAAAACGAGTCCATTGCGGCGACACTATCGGCGGAGGTCAGCGACGCGAAACGACGGTTAACCGCTTCCAACGCCGACTTACGGCGAACGAACCGCTCCGCATCCACCCCACCAGCGAGATTCAGGTCGCGGACCTTGAATCGAGACCGAGCCGGATCGTCACCGAGCGCGAACGGCCCGTAGCTACTCGACAGATATCCCGACCCGGCATACTCGTTCGGCACATTCGGGACACAGACGTAAGGCGGCAGATCATGCCGAGGCCCAAACTCATGGCTGACCACGCTGCCAAAACTCGGAAAAACCAGCGCCGGACTCGGCTTGTAGCCGGTAAACATATTGTGCGTGCCACGCTCGTGAGCCGCCTCGCCATGCGTCATCGAGCGAATCACCGCGAACTTGTCAGCACACTTAGCCAAATTCGGCACCGTCGCGCTGAAGACTTCGCCGGTGTTCGTCCGGATCGTCCCCATCTCCCCACGGTACTCAAGCGGACTGTACGGCTTGGGGTCAAACGACTCTTGGTGAGCGATCCCGCCGGGCAAAAATACGTGGATGACGCTCTTTGCCTTGGCCTCAATAAAATCGTATTCTTTGATCTGGGCTCGGGCCTCCCGCATCATCAGCAACTGCGGCAACGTCAGCCCCAGTCCACCGAGTGACCCGGCCGCCAAAAACCCCCGACGGCCCAATTGATTTCCGTGACAGCGTGTCATTTGTCCGTACTCCCGAGGAATAAAACGGGCCGGATACCGGGTATCTCGACCGCACTTAACAGGTAAACGACCCGACCAACGGGCCTGAAGTCAATTCTTCGACCGGCTCGCCGTGACCGGCGACCAATCCAGAAAACAGCGTCCCTTCAACGAGAAAGGGCGTTCGATCGTGCATGGGTAGGTGGGTCGGGTCCTCAGCAAAGAGGACCCAGGTGGGTAGCTAACCGCTGGAGACTATCCGATCGCCGCAGGATTGTCAAAGATTTTGTAATCCAGACATTCCGCACGTCGGACCGCCGCTCAGACGGATCACTGCGACATGCTGTCTGAAACGAATGGTCGCTCAAAATGAACTCAGCCAATTTATCGATTGCGTCGATTTTTCGTGTATTCTCAATACTTATGAACCTTTTTCTTCGACAGCCAATTCCGCGACCCGGCCGCCTGAGTCACGCTTGGCATTTCGCCTGGTTGTTCTGGTTGCTCCCTTCTTTAACGACGTTTGCGTCGCCTCCGAACGTAGTGATCATCTTGGCGGATGATCTCGGTTACGCCGATTTGGGCTGTTACGGCAACCGTTTCAATGAAACGCCGCGGATCGACCGCTTGGCCGCCGAGGGGCTGCGTTGGACACAGTTTTATGCCGGGCCGGTCTGCTCACCGACGCGGGCCAATCTGCAATCGGGTCAGGAGCAGGCCCGATTCGGGATCACCCAACACATCCCCGGACATCGGCGGCCGTTTGCCCGGCTGATCGATCCGCCGGTCCAACGCCAGCTACCACTGGAAGTGACAACGATCGCCGAGAGCCTCGCCGCGACCGGTTACGCGACCGGCTATTTTGGCAAATGGCATCTCGGCGGCCCCGGCTACGGTCCGGCCGAGCAGGGTTGGCAAACGACGTTGGTGTGCCAAGGGAATACGCAACCACCGGCGGTAACGGGAGATCGCCAACGGCGGACCGCAGAGTTCCTAACCGCCGAGGCGATTCGATTCATTGAATCCCATCGCGAGCAGCCATTTTTGCTGCAGGTCTCCCACTTTGCGGTCCATATCCCGCTGTCGACGACTCCTCGATTACTGGCTAAGTATCGCTCAAAGCCGGCCGTCGAGGGCTATCCGAGCCTGCCCGAGTATGCCGGGCTGCTCGAGGAACTCGACCAGAGTGTAGGGGAGATCGTCGATGCCATTGATCGCCTCGGTCTCGGTCGCCAGACCCTCGTTTGGTTCATTTCCGATAATGGCGGTCTCGTCCATGACCAAGCCGGGAACGTCTACACGTCCAACGCTCCGCTCCGCGGCGAGAAAGGGACGCTTTTCGAGGGTGGCATCCGTGTCCCGGCGATCATCCGCTGGACCGATACGATCGCCGCCGGGACCACCTCCGACGCGTTGGCGACCACGATCGATCTTCACCCCACGTTGCGAGAGCTGGCCGAGTCGCCACCGCCCTCCGTACCGACCGATGGTGTCAGCCTGGCCGGAACATGGGCCGATCCGCCTCAGCCTCCCGCCGACCGTTCGTTGTTTTGGCACCTACCGCATTACCACCATTCCAAACCGGCCGGCGCGATCCGCCGTGGCGATTGGAAGTTGATCGAATGGTTCGAAGACGACACGGCGGAGTTGTTTCACATCGCTCACGACATGGGTGAGACAACCGATTTGGCGGCTCAGCAGCCGGCATTGACCGCCGAACTGCGTACCTCGCTGGCCGATTGGCGTCGCCAGGTGAATGCCCAGATGCCGGTCACCAACCCCGATCATGACCCGCTGCGGGCCGACGAGCTAGCACGACCGCCGCGTCGCTGATCCGCGATCGACTCCGGACGATCGCCAGATTGCTATATTCAGCCGCCTGGACCCGGTCCACAGAATTCCTGCCACCGTTTGTCTACCCGCCTGAGGCTATCCCACCGATGCTGATTTTTGACGCCCACCTCGATCTCGCCCTGAATGCCGTCGATTGGAACCGCGACCTCCGCCAATCGGTCGATGACATCCGCGCCCAGGAACGAGCCCTCGAGATGACCCAAAAAGGGAGATGCAACGGGACGTTGTCGTTTCCCGAACTGCGTCAAGCCGGCGTCGCGATCTGCTTAACCACCCTGTTGGCCCGCCAGGAAAAGGAGATCAACCATGAGATGGGTTGGATTACTCCCGAGGCCTGTTACGCGATGGCTCATGCCCATCTCGCTTACTATCGAGCGATGGAGCGGGCCGGCTGGATGCGGATGCTGAAATCCCGTGAACAACTGACCGCTCACCTCGAAGCGTATCGCGGCGCCCCAGATACGACGCCGCTGGGGTTCGTGTTGACGATGGAGGGAGCGGACCCGGTGTTGACGCCCGATACGATCGACGAGTTTTACGACCATGGCCTGCGGGCGATCGGGCTGACGCACTACGGTGGCAATCGGTACGGTGGCGGCACTCGCAGCGAAGTCGGCCTAGCGCTCGACGCGATTCCGCTGCTGCAGAACATCGAACGGCTGGGGATCACGGTCGACCTGACCCATCTATCCGACGTCGCGTTCTGGCAATTGCTCGAACGGTTCGGCGGCCGGGTTCACGCCAGCCACCAAAACTCGAAACAGATCTCCGATTGGCAACGTCAGTTCAGCGACGAGCAATACCGGGCAGTGATCGAGCGGGATGGCGTGATCGGGATGGCGTTCGACGTGATCATGATGCAACACGGCTACGTCCGCGGCGTGACCCCGCCGATGTCGACGATCGAGCGGGCGGTCGACAATATCGACATCGTCTGCCAACTGGCCGGCGACGCCCGTCACGTCGGCATCGGGACCGACCTCGACGGCGGCTACGGTAACGAACAAACGCCGGCCGATCTCGATCGCTACACTGACCTACAGCGAATTCTCCCACCGCTGCTCGAAAAACGGGGCTATTCCCCTGACGACATCGGCTTGATCATGCACGGCAATTGGATGCGTTTCTTTTCCGAAGTACTGCCCAGCGAATCCGACGTGTGACAGACGCCGCGGCGCTGCTCAAAGATTTCTGACAGCGGATCAGGCCAAGGCGGATCAGGCCAACGGGTCCCAGGGAAACATCGGCCGACGCAAATGCCGGAACGGAAAACGGCTCAAATCGGAACCACAAGGCCCGGGCGTCGCGACCGACAGGTTCTGTGCGGCGATCGGATCATATGTCTTGCGGTGAGCAACCGCCGCTTTGACCCCGATGACGGCGAACGACTCGGGGTCCAAACCGACCGATCGCCATTGTCCGAGGTCCATCGGTGGGGTGCGGTGACTGGTGACCAAGATCGTGATGCCGCCGTGTCGGAGCAGGGCACAGCGGCCCATGTCGAAGCGGTCGCCGACGACCGACGCCAAGTGGCTTTGTTTGTCCTCCAGTTCGAACCGTCCGTCGTACATACCCACCAGCAAGAACTCGGCTTCGAGCGGACCGGCATCGAGCGATCCGCGGCCGCCCAGAGCGATCTTGATGCGGCTGCCGGGGGCGTGGTCGGCGAGCGCGACAACCGCTTGAGGATCGTTCAAGCAAACCGCCGCGTTCTCGATCTGCTGGCGGATCAATCCGCGCAGCAAGCCCGTGCCATCGCCCGGGGCGCCGCCACCGATATTGTCAGACGGTTCGGCGATCACAGTCAATCCAGCCGGCGGCGAAGCTTTCCACTGCTCGAGCGTCTGATCGAGGCTGCGGTCTTCGACGATCCCCAACGCGGCGACCCGTTTGGCCAGCGACTCGAGTTCATCCAAGACCTCGTCGAGTCGTCGTTGATCGGCCGTACCGACGACGCTGATTGAGAGCCCGGTGTCCGGTGTGTCGGCGAACGCGAAGCCGGGAATGATGCTAATACAGCAGATCGCCGGCTCGGCACTTTCGATCTGGCGGGCGCGGTCAAGCAGTGTTCGCATCGGATCTGTGGCCGATGCCGTCCCGGTCGGCGCCCACAAGATCGGTACTTGGCGAAGTGATTGTCGCAGTCGGGGGCCGCCGCGAAGTCGCTCCGCGAGGAAGCGAGCAGCCCGAACCGCGGCTTCACGCGCGTCGGCGTGAGGGTTTTCTCGGTAGGCGACCAAGCAATCGGTCAACGACATCATCGCCGGCGATACGTTCGCATGCAGGTCGAGCACGCCATAGATCGGTACCGTTGCCAACGCCGGGTTGGCCCGCAGACGGCGCAGCAATTCGCCTTCGACATCGGGCAAGGAGCGACAGACCATCGCCCCGTGCAACACCAGATAAATCGCGTCGATGCCGCTCGCAACGTGACGCCCGATCGCCTTCTCCAACGCTGACCAATAATCGTCCCAAACGTCATCGGAAACGGTGCCGCCAGGCACCGCCATCGACCAGACGCCGGGAAGTGTCACCCAGCCTTCGGCGGCGGCAAACTCGAGCACCCCGCCGAGCGGCGATGCGTCGCCGCTGCGGGCCAGCAACTCCTCGCCCTGCCAGGTCTGAAAGTCCTGTGGACCGGTCGTCTCTTCCAAAAAGGTGTGGGTTTCATGAAACAGTCCGGCGATCAGGACACGGGGGGACGATGGCGATTCGATCATCAGGTCATCCGGGACAGGGCAGGGGGGAGGTGCCGGAGAATATCGGCTGCGGTCATTGCCGGTTGGCTCAACGCCGCGGCGGCGAAATCGCCGGCAAGGCCGTGAACGTAAACGCCGAGACGAGCGGCGTCGTAAGGCGACAACCGTTGCCCCAGCAGCGACGTGATGATCCCGGTTAAACAGTCGCCACTGCCGCCAGTCGCCATTCCCGCATTCCCGGTCTCGTTGAACCAGCGAACGGTGCCGTCGGTGACCAAGGTAGCGGCACCTTTGAGGACGACCACCACACCGAGTCGGCCGGCCAACGCCACCGCGGCTCGGATCTGTTTGCCACGGTCGCCAGCGGAGACTCCGGTCAGCCGTTGCAATTCACCGGGATGGGGTGTCAGCACGGCGGGGCCAGGAATCGCCAGCCCGTCGAGCGAAGCGATCAGGTTGAGTGCATCAGCATCGAAAACTCGCGGGATTTGACCCAGCTCGGCTAGCCGTCGGACGACCATCCGGCTGCCCGGACCGATCGCCATGCCAGGGCCGACACCGATCGCATCGACCGAAGCGACCCGATCAGCGACAAAACCGGCAGCCGTGATCGCGAACCGTCCAACACGGTCCTCAGGCGCCGCCAAAGTCATCAGACAGGGGTCAAACCCAGCCACCGTCTCGAGGCAACGATCGGGGACGATCGCTGACACCAACCCCGAACCACTCCGCAATGCCGCCATCGCCGCCAGCGCGATCGAACCGGACATCCCACGCGAACCGCCGACCAGTACCACGCGGCCGTGATCGCCTTTGTGGCTCTCGGCATTTCGCGCAGGCCAGGGCAGGGGAGCGGCGGGCGATCCGATTGCTGACATGTTCATCGGTGAGCGGTGTGATTTTTCGTTTCAACAGGTTAAACAAGAGCCGCAGGTCGGGCAGTCGCAGCATCGCGCAGCCGCGTCGCGATCAATCCGGCCACGTATCCGCCTTTGAAGCCGGCATCGATTCCGACCACGCTGACATTGGCAGCACACGATGTCAGCATCCCCAGCAAGGGTGTCAATCCAGCAAAGTTCGATCCGTAACCGACGCTCGTCGGCACCGCGATCACCGGGCAACCGACATATCCGCCGACCATGCTAGCCAACGCCCCCTCCATGCCGGCGATCACGACCACCACCGAGGCGGAGCGCAGCCGGGGGACGACAGACAGCAATCGTTGGGGGCCGGCCACGCCGACGTCTTCGATATCGTCGACGGCGATGCCGATCCAATCGAGCGTCTCGATCGCCTCGGCCGCAATCGGGCGGTCGGTGCTGCCAGCGGTCACGACGGCGACATGGGGTATCGCTGCGGCGGAACCGACCGCTGGCCGCATCGTTTCGGTCGCCCCGGAGAATGAAGCGGCGGATGAATCGACGTCCGGAGTGTAGCGGGGCAGGGGGGTGATCGGCCGGGACGAGACCCGTACGGTGCGGGCGTCGCGGTGGTAGCGGTGCTGGTCAAACGCGGCACAGATCGACTCGGCCATCGCAGCGTCGACGCGGGTCACCAACGCCTCCTGGCCCGAGCCGATCATCCGCTTGGCGATCTCGACGACCAGCTCCGGCGATTTGCCTTCGCCATAGATCACTTCGCCGAGCCGGCAGCGGGCGGCGCGGCCCAAGTCGATCATCGCCCCGGGAAGTTGAGCCGTCGCCGTGACATCGACTCGCAAGACGGCTTCGTCGACGGTCAATTCGCCGGCGGCAACACGATCGAGGATCTCTCGCAGGGCAGGGGAGGGCATGGCAAATGGTGCTGCTAAACTGGTGGTCGAGACATCCGAATCGGGCGTAGTATCCCGCGCAGGACCGATCCCGCGGAAACCGCTGGCAGAATATACTCATCGCCGTAGGCGCCTGCGGCAACCTCCCGTCGGCCGACATCGCGTCCGGCCCCATCCACCGAAGAATTAGAAGCGTTCCATGAAGAAAAGTTGCGTATTGGCCTATTCCGGCGGCCTCGACACGTCTGTGATCGTCGTCTGGCTGCAAGAACAGGGATATGACGTCCACGCCGTCTATGTCGATCTGGGACAACCGTGCGAGGATCGCCAAGCGATTTTGGATAAAGCCAAAAAATGCGGAGCCGCGTCGGCCCGGATCGTCGACGTCCGCGAGGAACTCTGTCGCGATTTCGCTTTCCCCGTCCTCGCCTGGCGAGCCAAGTACGAGGGGATCTACCTGCTCGGCACGTCGATCGCTCGGCCGTTGATCAGCAAGGTCTGTCTGCAAGTGGCTCGCGAAGTCGGGGCGACGGCCTACGCCCACGGCGCGACCGGTAAGGGGAATGACCAGTGTCGCTTCCAACTCGCCGCCGAAGCGCTCGACCCGAAGATCGAAATGATCGCCCCGTGGCGGATGAAGAGCTTCCGCGACGCCTTCCCCGGTCGGACCGAGTTGATCGACTACTGCGCCAAACACGATATTCCGGTTAAGGCGAGCACCAGCAAGCCGTACAGCAGTGACGAAAACGTCTTGCATATCAGCTACGAGGCCGGCCAACTCGAAGCGTTGGACGTTAACGGCGTCGAGTTGGTCGATTTCGGGATGGGGGTCAGTCCGCAACAGGCCCCCGACCAGGCCGAGGAAGTCACGATCGGTTTCGAATCGGGAGTCCCAGTGACACTCGACGGTAAACGACTCACCGCCCTCGAGATGGTCGAACAACTCAACACGATCGGCGGCCGCAACGGGATCGGCCGGATCGACATGGTCGAGAACCGTTTCGTCGGGATGAAGAGCCGAGGCGTCTACGAGGCCCCCGGGATGACGCTGCTCTACGACGCACATATGTATGTCGAACAGCTGACGATCGACCGCGACCTGGCACACCTCCGCGATCGCCTCGCCCCCGAAGTCGCCGAAATGGTCTATTACGGTTTTTGGTACGCCCCCAAGATGGATGCCTTGCTGGCCTTCAACCGCCAAGCCCAAAGTCCGGTCACCGGCGAGGTGACACTCAGCCTTTACAAAGGAAATATCACGGTCGCTCGCCGGTCGAGTCCACTGAGCCTGTACGACGCCGAGATCGCGACGATGGAGGGTGGCGGCAGTTACAACCAGGACGATGCCGAAGGTTTTCTCAGGATCCACGGGCTGCCAGGCCGCGTCCAGGGAACCATACAGCCGCGTCCCTACTGACTTCAGTCGACCGCTGGCAATCAGCGATCGAAGATATCATCGGCGATCGGTTCACCGCCGGCGATCGTCGTCAACGCCATCACCGTTACCGGCGACAGTCGCTGATCGATGAAATGACCGCGGCCGTCAACCGTCGCGACCACGGCGCCATCTTCGCTGACACCGCCGATCTCGACTCCAGGTGAACTGCCGATCGCGCCCCGCATCAGGCTGACATCCAAGTCGATCGGCTCGGTCCAACCGGAGAGCATCGCAGCCGCCGGCGGGACCGCTTCGACGACCAACAGGGTCTGCCCAGGATTATCGCTCACGTCTCGCGGGCCGCGCGGTGCGAATCCGTGGGGCAGGGCAGGGGGGAATAACGTTCCCGGGCCCGTGATCAAGTAAAAACGCGATGCGGTCGCGACTTCGCCGCTACGAAGCAGTGCGGGCGGCTGGCCGATTAGTCGTCGATTGCCCGCCGAGTTCCATGGTTCGTTAAAGTCGTATCGATCGAACAATTCGTTCTCACCGAGATACGGCAAGATCAATACCCGCCAACTGTGAAGCGGAGTGCCGTCGGCGCCGTAGATAGCCGGGGGAGGGTAGGTGCCATAGTCGCTGGCATAGGCGTTCAACGCGGCAGCCACCTGTTCCAAATCACGAATGGACGAGGCCCGCCAGCGATTGGCCTGCAGCGATGACACCGCGGGTACGCCAAAACGGACAATCGAGACGCTGGTGATCCCCAGTAAGATCAATCCGATCGTGGCGGCGATCGCCCGCCGTGTCTGCGGACTCCAACCGCGGTCTCCTTGCCGAAAAGCAGCGGCATTGCCGACCGGCGAAGTCTCGACCGCCGCCTGAGGCGCAAAATCGGGCAATGTGATCGCCGAACCACAGGTGACGCAGTTGCCCGATTGGCCACTGTAGCGGTCCTCGACCAACGTCTTGGTTTGGCAATGCTGGCAGGTAAACAGGTACGACATGGCACTTCCGCTCATCGACGGAGAAAAATGAAATGCGTTTTCTACTGCAACGGGTCACTCAAGGGCAGGTCGAGGTCGATAGCGAGGTGGTAGGATCGATCGGTCCCGGCTTGGTCGTACTGGTCGGAGTAGGGCAGGGGGATGACGAACGGGTCGCCGATCGTTTGATCGATAAACTGCTGAACCTACGAATCTTTGCCGATGCGGATGGCAAGATGAACCTCAGTGTCGTCGACGTCGGCGGCGAGGTGCTGCTGGTCAGCCAGTTCACCCTGTATGCCGATTGCCGCAAAGGGCGACGCCCAGCCTTTACATCAGCCGCAGCCCCCACCGACGCTGCGAGGCTCTATCAATATTGTGTCGAGCGCGTCGGTCGCGTCGGCCTCACAACCGCCTCGGGCATTTTCGCCGCCGACATGCAGGTCTCACTGGTCAACGACGGGCCGGTCACGATCCTGCTCGATTCGGCCGAACTGCCGAACTGACCTCCACTCGCAAAACGCGGTCCGTCCAGCGCCGCTTACCGCTGGACCGGAAACCATTGCTGCCACGGCGGCGGGGCTTCCTGGTGTTGAGCAACGTGCGGCTGCGTCCAACGTTCTCGCTCGCGGAGTCGTTCGATGATTTCCTGATCGCCCCACGCTAGGTAAGCGAACAAGAACAGTTTGGCGTACACCGACACATTGCCGGACAGGTCAGACCCCCAAAACTTCAACGCCGTGCCGAATGACCGTTTGAGCCTAAACTTACCGCGGCGGTAGTCAATACTCCAGATTTCATCCAAGATCAGATGAACCATGAAGCCGATCACGACCGCGACACTTTTATAGACCCGAGCGCCTTCCGAAGGCGTCGGCATAACCAAGTAAGCCAAGATTCCGACCGATGCGGCGGCGGGGATGCTGTGCCACATACCACGGTGGACCGTATATCGGCGGAAGATCTCGACGATGAAGAAACGGATCGCGATATAGATCAACATCGCCGCCAGCGCCATCGCCTCCGGCGATAGTTCGAGATCGCGAAAGCGGTTGATCATCAACATCGGGACGACGCCGGAGGCGAACATACTCGTTTCCCGCAGCGGAACGCCCGAATGACTGTCAAGGTCAGGCAACATTCCCGATACCGAGCAGAGCCCGGCGGCCAGTAGGCCACTTTCGATCGACATCCCTTGATGGAATGTCCCCCAATAGCCGTAGGCGGCCCCGGCGAGCGTACTGGCGGTAATGTGGGTCTTGAAATCGGCCACGCGTGGATGCCGCTGAATATGATACGGGCGGGTCTCCTCGACCGGTAAACGGTTCGCTTATAGGGCATTTCCGAATCGCGGTGCCAGGCGAATCGAGGCAATTATTGGCCTTCGCCCACATCGCTTCAGTTGCTAAAGTCAGCAGTCGCGTCGGTTCCGACCAAGCGGCGACCAGCCGACCGGCAACGGAACGAGACACTCGGCATTCTCGATAAAACGGCTGCACGGAGGCGGCACGCGTGGAAACCTACGACATCATCATGTTGGTGCTGCTGATCGGGACCGCGTTGTTCGGTGCGATCAAAGGATTCGCCTGGCAATTGGCCTCGATCGGTTCGCTCGTCGTCAGCTACGCCGTGGCTTACAACTTCCGCGAACCGCTGAGCCAATCGATTCAGGCGGACCCGCCCTGGAACCGTTTTTTGGCAATGCTGATCCTGTTCACAGGCACGTCGCTGGTGATTTGGGTCGCGTTCCGGATGGTCAGCAGCACGATCGATCGACTTAAATTGCGTGAGTTCGATCGCCAGATCGGTGCGCTTTTCGGCCTCGCCAAAGGAGGCCTTTACTGCATCCTGGTGACACTGTTCGGCGTCACGCTGTTCGGCGACAACATTCGAGAACAAATCGTCGCTTCGCGGAGCGGTCACTACATCGCCTCGGTGCTCGACCGGAGCGAGGCGATCATTCCCGAAGAGATTCATGAGGTCGTCGGCCCGTACCTGCGCCGGTTTGATCAGAAGTTCAATAACGACGATGCAGGCACGAACGAAAGCGAAAGCGAGTCCGCGACTCCGGTTCCTCAGGCGGTCGGTGAAGCCGTCGACTTCGCGACGGAAGCGCTCCCCGATTCGTTCTGGGATTCGCCCGCCAGCGAGCGTTCGTCGCCGCCGCTGCCGGTCGGTGCGCCGCCTTGGTTACCGCCCCAAGACGTCCCGAACTACCAGCAAGCCGGACGCGGCGTCCCTGGCGCCAACCGCTAGCCAACGCAACGGCGCAGCCGTGCGGCACGGTCGCCGCCGTACCTGAGGCCACATGGCTGCGCCATGGCGTTAACATTCCCCATCCCAACGCAACGGCGAAGCCGTGTGGCACGGTCGCCGCCGTATCCCGCCAAGGCCACGCCGGGGCAGAACACCCGCTGCCGACGCCATCTGCGGCGAGTGCGTAAAAGACGGCAAAAACCGACCGCCGAATACAACATAAGAGGCATTATCGGACGTTGCTGGTCGGCCGGATCGCCGGCTTTCCAGCCCCGCCAAAGTCGCACGGCGATCGATCCGACACGCCAAACCCCGGGCGCCGGGACGCTTCCTGACAAGCGTCACCGGCGTCACGCGGTGACCGCTGCGTCCAAGTAGATTCCCATCCGGCGGAACTTGTCATAGCGGGCCTCGAGCAGTTCGTCGGTCGGCGTCGACTCCAAATCCTCCAGCGTCGCCGAGAGGTACGACTTCAACCGTGTCGCCATCTGGTGATGATCGCGGTGGGCACCGCCGAGCGGTTCGCTGATGACGTCATCGATGACCCCAAATCCCGACAAGTCCTTCGCCGTGAACCGCAACGCCTCGGCGGCCTTCGAAGCGAACTCGTGGCTCTTCCAAAGGATGCCGGCACAGCCTTCGGGACTGATGACGCTGTAGTAGGAATTTTCGAGCATCGCGACCCGGTCGCCAACGCCGATCCCCAACGCACCGCCGGAACCGCCTTCGCCGATCACGACGCAGACGATCGGCGTCCGTAAACGGCTCATCAAAAACATGCTCTCGGCGATCACCTGAGCCTGACCACGTTCTTCAGCGCCGACCCCTGGATAAGCACCCGGCGTATCGATAAAGCAGATTAGCGGCAGATGATACTTTTCGGCCATCCGCATCTTCAGCATCGCTTTGCGGTAACCCTCGGGATGAGCACATCCGAAATGACAGGCAGCGCGTTCCTTGTAGGTGCGTCCTTTTTGATGCCCGAGCACCATCACCTTGAATCGATCGATCTTGGCGAACCCCGATAACATGGCGCGGTCGTCACCGAAGAACTTGTCGCCATGCAATTCGACGAATTCATCGAACGCCAGGTGCAGGTAATCTTTTGTATAAGGACGATTCTTATGCCTGGCGACTTGCACCGTTTGCCAGGAACTGAGGTTCGCATAGGTTTCCCTCAGCTTCTCAACTCTGGCCAATCGTAGATCGCGGAGCCGCGATTCCTCTTCATCGTCTCTGCGGGTCTGTCGCTCGATGGCCGCGATCTGATTTTCCAGTTCGGTCACATCGCGTTCGAAATCAAGGCTCATGCGGTTTTCCGTAGGAAATTGATCATTCTTCGTCCGTCAGCTTCGACGGTTTCTTCAGCATGTCGTCGCTGCTCTTAAATCCTTGCGGGTTATCAAACACGCTCTTCTCAGGCGGCTTGGGTCGCTTCTTAAAAACCTGAGTGGTGCGATAGACCTTCAGGAATTCCCACATCGAATCGGGGCGTTGCGACGGCTTCTTGGCCATCATCTTCTTGACCAGCGCCGCGAACTCGGGTGTCACATTGTCGTTGTAGACGACCGGGCTGGGGATCGATGCGTTGAGGTGCTTCGTCAACAAATCGTTGGGAGTTTGGCCGGTGAACGGCGGCTTGCCGGTGACCGCCTCGAACAACACACAGCCGAACGAATAGACGTCGGTCCGCTCGTCACAGATTTTCCCCTGGATCTGCTCGGGAGCCATGTAGCTGCGAGTCCCCTGCACCGTCGACCCGCTGCGGTGAAACAGTTTTCCGAACCCCGACTTTTTCTTCTCGGCGATCGTAAAGTCGATCAGCTTGGTTTCGCCGTCAGGGCTGACGAGGAAGTTATCGGGCTTGATATCGCGATGGATCCAGCCCTTGGTGTGCATGTAATAGAGCCCCTCGGCGGCCTGCTCGACGATCTTGTCCAGCATGAACGCGAGCGACTCGGGACCCTGTCGCAACGCCTGCTTCATGTTCAGCTCACTGAACAACTCCATGATCAGAAACGGTGTCCCGCTCTCGACGCGAAAGTCGATGACGCGAATGATCCGTGGACTGATCAAGTCTTTGGCGACGGTGTATTCGAACTTCAGCGACGCGATCTCGGACTTGTCCTTGCGAAATCGGTTGTTGAGAACCTTGAGGGCGAAACGGTCTTGCGTCGCATCCTCGACCGCTTCCCACACGTCACAGGTACTTCCCTGCCGGATCAGCCGGGTCAGTCGGTAGGGGCCGAGAAAGTCGCGGGATTTGCTCATGGGATCGCAGGGGGATAAGGCCCCGGTCATCAGGTCGGAAAATCGCCGATCCGCCGATTACCGGCGGGCCCGTCGCCGGGACAGACGGACGACCAGCATAATTGATACATGCGTCACGGCGGAAGGTCAGGACCGCCCTGCCCTCACTTCGCCCCACGACGGGTTGATCGGACGCTGCGTTCATCACGCCCCGGGTTCATCACGCCCCGGGTTCATCACGCCCTGGGTTCATCGCACCCTGCGTTCATCGAGCAAACGCAGATAGAGTTCGCGGATTTGGCGGGTCATCGACTGGTGACGGAAGCGGTCGGTGAACTGACGACGTCCGTTCTCGCCCATTCGCTGCCGGCCGGCCGGGTCGCCGACGAGTCGTCCGATTCGCTCAGCCAATCTCGCCCGATCGCCGGCCGGGACGAGAAAACCGGTTTGGTCGTCGATCGCGACCTCTCGCGCCCCGTCGATGTCGTAACTGATCACCGGTCGACCGGCGATCAAGGCTTGAGGGAGCGCTCGAGCGAGTCCCTCCCGCAGCGACGTGTGGACCAACAAATCCATTGCGGCGACCAACCCAGGAACCTCGGCCGGCGGGACCAAGCCGGTGAACAAGAACCGGTCGGCGATCCCCAAGTCGGCCAGCCGTTGGCCGAGCCGATCTCGCAGAATCCCGTCTCCGACTAGCAGGAAGCGGGCGTTGGGATGCGACTTCAACACCGTCGCCGCCGCGGTGATCAGGTCGTCATGCCCCTTGAGATGAAAAAGTCGAGCGATCTTGCCGATGACGACCTCCTGATCACCCAGGCCAAGCGACCGACGGACCCGTTCGCGTTGCGCATCAGCAGCCAAAAACGGCTCGACATCCATCCCGCTGTAAATGGTGGTGAAACGCTGCGGCCCTGCCACGCCGGCGGCGACCATCAGATCGGTCATCGCGTCGGCAACCGAGATCATGTGATGGCACCAACCGGCCGCCAGCCGTTCACACCAGCGAAACAGTTGGCGGGCGGCCAGCGGCTGATAGGGATGGAACGGCGCCCCGTGGACGGTGTGAACGATCGCCGGAACCCCGGCCGACCAGGCCGCTCGGCGACCCAAAAAACCCGCCTTGGCACTATGGGTGTGGACGACATCGGGACGGTAATCAGCGATCAATCGCCCCAAGTCACGCAATGCCCGACGGTCGTCGACCGGACGGATCGCCCGACGCAGTGACGGGATGACGCGAACCTCAACCCCCCCTGCCCCTCCCTGCTCGATCAAGTCGCCCTCGGGACCGTCAGCAGGCCCGGTAACTAATAACACGTCATCACCGTGTTCACGCAACAGATCGCGGCAATTGTAAAGCGTGTTTTCTTGGGCACCGCCGACGATCATCCGCGTGATCACGTGCATCACTCGCATCGGCTCGGCTCCGAAGACGACAAGAGCACTTCGGGCGGGTAGTCGACCGACAACAAACAAAGGCCATGTCCCGGTGCGGTCGGTCCGCCGACCCTTCGGTCTCGGGCCGCGATCACCTCGCCGACCCAGTCGGGCGATCGTTTTCCACGCCCGACTTCCACCAGTGTGCCGACGATGTTGCGAACCATGTTGTAGAGAAAACCGTCCGCCTCGACCTCGATCGCCAACAACCGGCCGGGCGATTCCTCCCCCTGCCCTACCCCGTCCTGTTCGCTCAGGACGAGATCGCGAATGTCGCGCACCGTCGTTTTCCGGTCACTGCCAGCAGCTTGAAAACTGGCAAAATCCTGTCGCCCTCGGATCGCCGCGGCCGCCTGCCGCATCGCGTCGAGGTCGATCGGGCCGGCCAAATGCCAGCGATAGCGATAATCGAAGGCGTCGCGGTTCCCACCGACACGAAGTTGGTAGCGATACCGCTTGCCGATCGCGTCACGGATCGCATGAAAATCGGCGACCGCGTCTTCGGTCTGTCGGACACTGATGTCGGCTGGCAACTTGCTGTTCAGCGCCCGGGTCAAATCGGCGGCACCGGCTCGCCAAGCGGTGAGCGAAAAACTGGCCACTTGGCCGATGGCATGAACGCCCGAATCGGTCCGACCACTGCCGGTCACGCGGACTCGCTCACGACACACTTGAGCGATCGCCCTTTCCAGAGCCGCCTGGATCGTTTCACGCTTGGGCTGAACTTGCCAGCCGGCATAACGAGTCCCATCATAAGCCACGGTCAGCTTGAAGGTCCGCGAATCGGCCGCCGCCCCGGCTTGCTTGCAATCGGCCGTGGCGGTTTCAGCCGAACTCAAGCGACCGGAACTTGCTTGACGAGCAGTTCAGCGATCTGGACGGCATTGGTCGCGGCCCCCTTCCTGAGATTGTCGCTGACACACCAGAACGCCAAGCCGTTCGGGCTGCTGATGTCTTTGCGGAGCCGACCGACGAAGACGTCGTCGCGCCCCTCACAATCGAGCGGCATCGGATATTGCCGCTCGGCCAAGTCGTCGACCAACGTGACGCCGGGGGCGGCCGCGAACAGTTCACGGGCGCGGTCGAGCGAAATCGGTCGCTCCGTCTCGACCAATATCGATTCACTGTGACCGATCGAAACCGGAACGCGGACACAGGTCGGACAGACGCGAATCTCTTCGTCGCCGAGGATCTTTCGCGTTTCATACACCATCTTCATTTCTTCGGAGGTGTATCCCTGCTCCTTCTCGCTGCCGATCTGCGGGATCAGGTTGAAAGCGATCGGGTGCTGAAACACAGCGGCCGGCGCAGTCCTTCCGGCGAGCGCCTCCTGCGAACTGTGGTGGAGTTCCGCACTACCGCCCAGCCCTGCCCCACTGGTCGCCTGGTAAGTGCTGACCACGACGCGCTGCACCCTCGCCTCACGGTGCAGCGGTGCCAACGCCACGACCATCTGAGTCGTGCTGCAGTTGGGGCTGGCGATGATGCCGTTGTGATGCAGTGCCGCTTCCGGATTGACCTCGGGGACGACCAGCGGAACCTCGGGCTTCATTCGCCAATAGCCGCTTTCATCGATCACGACGGCGCCGGCCTCAACCGCCCATGGCACGAACTCGGCAGCGACCTCATCGGGCGTGCTGGCGATCACCAGATCGACACCGGCGAACGCTGTCGGTTCGAGCAGTTCGACGACCAAATCCTGGTCGCCAAAACGGACGACGCTGCCGGCCGAACGCGACGATGCCAACAACTTCAGTCGCTTATGAGGAAACCCGCGACTGGCGAGTTGGTCCAGGACGATTCGGCCCACCGCACCGGTGGCACCGACTAGGGCTACGGTTTCGTACACGATTCGAATCAGGTCGCAAACGAGGAAAGTTGAGTGCAGAAGAGGCGTCGAGGCTCAGTTATTCGCCTTGATAGCCGCCGGCAATTCTGGGTCGACCAGGCCGTATCCGCCGCGACCGCTGAGCACGCGGGTCTCGACCTCGTTGATCGTATTGGGAGCCGACGCCTCCCAAAACTTGGAAATCGTGTCGGAATCGAGCGGTTGATACGAGCGGAACAGGCGGAAGCCGACACCGCGAGAGGGGTCAGAGGTGAACCACCAAGGACTCCGCGGAAAGTTCGGGTCCTCTTCCTTCCACATTTCGTCATCGGACCCCAACCGGGCTGAGCAACGGAGGTCTTCGGCGTCCATCTCCCAACTGCCACCGCGAACGACGCAGGGGTAAGATTCGGTCGGCCAATTCGCCGCCTCGGTGGCGTTGATTTTGCCACGTTCGGCAACCAACTTGGCCAGCCACTCATGGCCGTCCTCGGTGTACTGATTAACGGTCCATTCGGCGACTCCGCCATGCATGTCATGCAACCCGAAGGCGTTGGGCGCTTTGGTCCCGACGTCGGGCAATTCGGTGTCAGCGTTGTCGAAGTACCAGGCGAAATCATCGATCGGGTCGCGACTATCACCCCAATGGTAGGCGGTGTCAGAACCGGCCCGGCAGGCGTACTCCCACTCGGCTTCGGTCGGCAGCCGGTATTGCCGACCGGTCAGCAAACTGAGCCACTTGGTGTACTGCTGAGCCGCATACTGCGTCATCGTGACCGCGGGCTGCTGCGGCTCTTCGCCATATTCGTACGTGAACGAAGGGTCGTACAGTTCGGTCGGGGCCGTGATCGCATCGGCTTGATTTTCATCCGTCACAAGCCGCGTCCCCGCCGCTTCGAACTCCTTAAAAACCGAATACAGTTTCATGTATTCCTTGTACTGAGCCCAGTTGATTTCGGTCTTGGCGACCCACATCGGTGAGACCTCAATCTTGACCTGCGGTTGTTCATCGGCCCGTTTCTCCGGATCCGATTCGCTGGCACCGAACAGGTACGATCCGCCGGGGATCGGAATCATCTCGATCTCGACGTCGGACCCCAGGATCCGCTCGCGATAGGGAACCATGAACTTGCCGTCGACTTCCACGAACGGCCCCTCGGCCGGCTTTTCAGCTGCCATGCCGACCACCTGACCAGCGGGCTCGACCGCGATTGCCGAAGCAGCAAACGCCGCCGCGAGGACGAGTGGACCGACGATCGAGGCGACCAAGCCGCTCAACAGAAGACGTATCATAGATACAAAGGTTCACGTGTTAGGGGGGAAACAGACGGCCGGACTGGCCAGACGATCACAGCGGTTATTCGGAACAAATAAGTATAGTCGGCCGAGCCGGTTTGATCACGCCGGCCAGCGACTTTAGTTTTCCTGCCGGCGCTGCCCCGTCTGCCACAGCCCTTTTTACCTGGCGACGTGGCGACGATTGAAGCCTTTTCTGCAGCCGCAACGACACCTGGCTAGCGATCGTCAGGCACGTTTGAGTTAGGCGGCAAACCGATTCGCTTCCCCCCGGATTCTTCTAACGGAGTACTGATGAGCTTTCGCATGTTGGCACCGACAGCCGCGACCCTGATGGTGATCACCCATTCGTTCGCAGCCGACGGCCTACCGCGCCCCCCTGCCGGCTTCTCCTCGGGACAACCTTCGCGAAACGCCGCAGCCAGGTCGAATCAGGTCGATCGGCAGTGGCAAGGCCGATTCACCCGCCCGTCGGTCAGTGTCGGCGACTTGGATCGGCCGGCGGAAACGCCACCGGCAGCCTCCCGCCGAACGCACGAACCGGTCACCCCCGATTCGCTCACCGCAGAAGACCTATTCGGCTTCGAACCGCCGATCCGCTACAACCAGCCGATCATCGCACCCGCTGGCAACCGCCCCGCAGCAACGACGCCCCCCGACGCTGACAGCGGAGGTCGCCGTGACGGCTGGTTCGGACGATTGCTACGTCGGCGTTAAGAACGGTTCGGGGCGAGACTGGGCGAACGAGGCTCGGCCTCCGCCGTCGGTGTGGTGTCGACCTCCAGATCGCCCGTGGCGAATTGGATGCCGTCCAACATGTGCCGCAACACCGCGGGGTTCCAAAAAGTCTCTTCGCGGTGCCCGAGATTGGTCACGAACACCCGGCCGTCACCATATTGGCGGACCCAAGAGACCGGCACATCACGGGCTCCGGGTTCATAGCCCCCCTTACCGCCGTCATTCTTGATCGGGTCGAGTACCTCCGATTTCGTCATGTCGAGCGAGACCAACAGACGCAGCACTTCGGGCCCCTGGTAGCTGTCGGGCCGGTACTGATAGATCTCATCCTGGTGCCAAAACCCCTCGCCGTCGAAGGCGGCATTCAGCTTGTGTTGCGGGTCGTCGAGACGAAAAGCCCAAGTTCCGCCAGCGTTCCAGGGATGGCCGTTAAACTGGCCACCGATCATCGCCGCAGCCTCAGGATGCGCGTAAAAATTATCGCTCGCGGCGTGGTAGCCGACCAAGCCCTTGCCACCTGCCACGAAATCGAGCAACGCCCGTTCCTGCTCGGGCCTCGGGAACTTCATATGGGTGGTGTTGTTCAGCACAATGGCGTCGTAGCGGGCGAGATTCTCCGCCGTGAAGACGTCGTAGGTGTCGGCCAAGTCGACCGCGAACGCCTCGGTGATTCGTCCCATCTGCTGTGTCGCCAGGTTCCCGTGAGGGATCGACGTATGGATAAACCCTTCACAGCGGTAGAATACGAGCACCCGGCGAGGGCGCTGCGGTTTCACGGTCGGCTGCGGCGGAATCGCCTCGACGATCGACATCTGTTCGGCGGCGGTGATCGGGCGAAATCGCTCGGCTTTTTTCTGCTGCCATGGATCTGTCGCATCTTGGGCCGCGGCGGGGGACGCCAACAGGCCCGTCAACAAAATCGGAAAAGCAAACGCAAACGTAAAAGCGGTTGCCCAGCGGTCGGCGGGTGATCGAAGCGGGTTTTGCATGGTCTTGAGGAGAGGTTGGAGGGATTGAAATCGACTGCCAGGGAGCGGCTGAATCGAACTCAGTCGGCCGCTTCCTAGCGGACACTATCGGGCGGACACTAGCGGGCGGACAGATTGGAGGGACGTGAGCCGACGATCAGCTCGATCGACAGCGTTGCGTCGTCGCGACGAACACCGAGCGTAATCGGGGTGCCGGCGACCAGGTTGCCGGCGATTCTCATCAGGTGCCCAACGTCCTTGATCGCGTGCTGGTCGAGTTGCGAGATCACGTCACCCGGTTTCAGTCCGGCGTGAGCGGCCGGGCTATCGGCGCCGGCCAAACCGGTCACCATCGCCCCGCGAACGAGATAGTTGTCGTCGACGATCAGTTCATCCGGGACTTCCTCCAGCACCAAACCGAGCCAACCTCGGTCGAAACGCCCGGTCGCCTTGAGTCGCTCGTAAACGGCTCTGGCGACGTTACTCGGCACCGAAAAACTCACCCCGCGAAAGGTATCACCGACGATCGCGGTGTTGATCCCGATCAATTCACCGCTGGAATCGACCAGCGGGCCGCCACTGTTGCCCGGGTTGACCGCGGCGTCGCTCTGCATGAAATCCTGATAGCGCGTGCTCGCCTTGACGACCCGATTCTTGCCGCTGAGGATCCCGAAGGTGACGGTTCGATCGAGTCCGAACGGGCTGCCTACCGCCCAGACCGGCGAACCGACTTCGCAGCGGTCGCTGTCACCCCACTCGATCGGGATCAGCCCCTTCGCATCGACCTTCAACAACGCCAGGTCGGTCAGTGCGTCGGTACCGACGATCTTCGCCGGGACGCGTCGACCGTCACTCAGCCCGACCCGAATCTCGCTGCCGTCGGCGATTACGTGATAATTCGTCATCACGAAGCCTTCGGTATCGAGTACCACGCCACTCCCCTGATCGGAAATCGGCGGAAACCCGTCGGACTGGCTGGTGCCGAACAGCTTGGCGACAGTCGCCGAAGGGTCGGCGCCGTCACGACTGACCTCGATATGCACCACGCTCGGGCCGACGTGCTGAGTGACCATCTGATAGGCCTGGCTGAGCGCTCCGAGTGAGACGTTCTTCAGCCCGTCGCCGCTGGCTTCGTACTGTGCCCGTAACTCGCCGCGGTGCCAGGCGTAACGGGTTTCCTCGACGATCGATGGCATCGCGAACCGAGCCACACCGAGCATCGAACCCATCACCAACAAAAAAAAGAGCGATTGTCCGACCGATCCGGCGGAACGGCTTTCCGGCGCCCGTAGCTCCACTGACGGTCGTCGCTGAGGCTCGACGGGAACGACGACGGGCCCGAACTGCGATGGCGATGGCGATTCGCTCATGAACTGAGACTCCGATCGACGAGGCTTCAAATCTTCGCCTCATTGTAGGCACAATACGACCACCGGTGTGAACTCTTTTCATCCACAGACTGCTAAGATGACGGTCCGTTCCCCGAATGTTCCCTCACCCCCACCCGAGTACTGTCCCGCTATGACATCGCCCCGCGATACGGTGCTGCACGCACTGCGGCAGGTCACACTGATCGACCCGCACACGCATATCAATCCCCACGACCCCGCGTCGCACACCCTCGCAGACCTGCTCGGTTATCACTACTACACCGAACTGGCCCACGCCTCGGGGATGCCGAAGGACGCGATCGAATCGCCGGGACTATCACCACGAGAACTCGTCGAACGGCTCGTCGGCGGCCTAGCGCCGCTGAGCAATACCGCTCAGTTCGCCTGGTTGGTCGACATCTGCAAGCGATTTTACGGATTCGAAGCCGATTCGGTCACGCCCGACAACTGGGAAACGCTCTACGACCAGGCCGAGACGGCGATGGAGTCGGCGGACTGGCCGACCGAGGTGCTGCGAAGATCGAACGTGTCGGCGGTCTTCCTGACCAACGATTTCGATGACCCGCTGGAACGGTTCGATACGCAGACCTACATCCCCTGCCTGCGAACCGATGATCTCGTGTTTCACCTCGCGAAGCCCGAGGTCCGTGATCGGCTGCGGGGAGCGTCTCAGATCGAATTGACCGGATCGCTGGAGTCGCTCCGCGAATCACTGGAGCAGCGTTTTCGACACTTCGTCGCCAACGGGGCACGAGCCTGTGCGATCTCGTTGCCGCCCGATTTCTCCCCCGGCCGCGTCTCGGACGGTCGCGCCAGCACAGCCCTGCAAGCGATCTTGAGCCAAGGAGCCGCCGCCGATGCGTCGCATCGAGCCGCCTTGGCTAAACGTGTTTTCTGGACACTTGCCGAACTCTGTGACCACTACGGGCTACCGTTCGATCTGATGATCGGCGTCAATCGCGATGTCTACCGCGACGGTGTCCATCAAGGACGCGACCTCTACGACAGCCGCGTTTCGCTGATCCAGTACGCCGACCTGTTCAACGCCTTCCCCCAAGTCAAGTTCCCCGTCTCGGTGCTGGCCAGCGTCACCAATCAGGAACTGGTCAGCTACGCCTGGATCTTCCCCAACGTGATCACCAACGGACATTGGTGGTACAGCAATACACCGACGTTCATCCGCCGCGACGCCGCGGCTCGACTCGAGGCGGTGCCGCGGAACAAACAGATCGGTTACTACAGCGACGCCTACAAGTTGGAGTTCATCGCCCCGAAGTTCGACATGTATCGGCGGGTGCTCGCCGATATCTTGGTCGAAGACTTCATCCTCGGTCGAGGTTGGGACGAAGGTCAAGCGATCGAACTGGGAGAACAAGTTCTGCGTGGGAATGTCGAACAGATCTTTCCCGACCTCGGCGGTAAAGTCGCCGAACCAGCGATCACCCCCTCCCCTGCCCCGGCGATCGTTTTCGACGCCCCGCTCGCCAGCCAAGAATCGGCCGTCGGCGATGCTGCCGACCAGCGGTTTAACGACGAGTTGGATGGCGAATGGGACGATGAGTTAAAAGATGTCGAACTGGCGGAAGTCGAACTCGATCAGGACGACAGCAGCGAGGCGGCGGCGCTGGTCACCGACCCCACGACCGGCGAACTGACTTGGCCGACAAGCGAAACCGAGCCAAGTTTGGACGATACCGAGCCGAGCCCCTTCCTGCTCGAGGAAGCCGACGAAACGGAGGAGCCTCGGTTCGCTCCACCGATTCCCGACGACCTGCTCGAGACGATCGAATCGGACGAACCACCGTCGACGGACGAAGATGATCCGTCGATCGGCCGGCCGCCGCAATAGCCAACGGCTACTTGAGCAGGAAACCGTCCAGCGTGAAGCCGAGGTCGGTCGCGTGCGAGATACCACCGGCCGGCCGGAAGTACTTCTGCACCTCTTCGAACGGCGGCAATTTGTCGGTCCCCAAGGGGGGTGCATCTCCGTTCTTATTGATGAAGATGCGTCGGAACAACGTCGCCAAGATCGAATCGCTGTCTCGCAGTCGGCCTTCTCGAATCAGCGAGTACTTGGCACGAAAAGTCAGGTGCGACCGGGCCATCCGAACAAAGAATTGTTCGTCACCACCGACCGAACGAAGTTGAGCCCGGACCTGCTCGATTTCGGGTAACTCACCGAGCGAATCGACGGGTTTGCCGAACCGCTCGATCGTTTCGAGCAGTAATTCGGGGTGGGACGAAAACATCAGGTAGCCGCCCGCTTTCCCTTCACCGCCGGCGACCTCATCGTCGGCGATGACAGCGATCGCCCATTGGTTCAACAGCGGTGGCGGAGCGTCGGCTTCAAAGTTGTCGCCAAGCCCCAAGTCGTTGAACAGTTCGGCTTCAAAGTCGTCGATGTCGTCGGTTCGGAGGACGCGATAGACCTCCACCCCATCGACCGGCGCCGGCAGGATCGAGGCATCCGGTTCGACTTCCATCGCTTGGCGTACCGCGGCACGGAGCGCCTCAACGTCGCGTATCTCGATCGCCACCAGCATCCGCTCACTCCGCGGTTCGACCGGCATCAGGTTATCGGTCAAAATCAGCACATGGTCGCCGAGGTTGGGGATCACCTCCTCGGCGATATCGATCCGCGGCCCATCTTCGTCGTCTCGAATACCGTCGAGAATATCGCGAAAAATCTCTTCGCCGAAAGCGTCGTTGACGAGCGATTCGACGTGCCAAAAGGCGTCTGAAAGGTCCCAGCTCAACCGCGTAAAACTGGCGATCGCCGGGCTGACCCAAGTGGGTACCGGAGGCGACGCGACGTTCAGCGGTCTCAGCATCCGTGCGGCCAAACGATAGCGATCAGGTTCGCCCGGGATCGGCGGCGCCAATACGAACCCTTTGTGCAGCAGATCAAAGTCGCCCTGGCCGATCGTCAACTGACCGCCGACAGCGGTGATCGCATCGAACCCCTGCCGTTCGAGTAATTTAAGGACATCCACCTGACGTCCGCGGTCGATATTCGCAGCCTCCTTGATGATTCGCCCCATCGCCAACGGCCGGGCAAACCAACGGATCGCCGGCGGCGCGGTCGCCGCTTCGCCCGCAGCGGCCGAACCGCTCGCAGCGGCAGCGTCGTCCGACAAACCGATCTGTTCCTGCAGCGTTTGGTAATCGGCCGAATCGATCAACTTCGGCGTTTCGTCCGTCCCGGCGACCGATTCGAGCATCGAGGTCACGACCGATTCACGATCGGCCGCGATCAGCCTGTCGGCATTGAAGGTGATCGCCACTTCATCGATCTTGATTTGGCCGGGGACGGTCGGCAGCGTGTAGATGGAAATGCTTTCGTCGCCAAACTTCTTGACCTTCACAGTCGCCCCGCCCGCCCGCAGGTCGCGATCAACCTGGTCGATCACCTTGCCGGTAGCGTTCTGGTTGCCGCGGATATCGGCGATCAATGCCAACGCGTAGGGCCGACGAGGGTCGCTGAACGGTAGCCAGGCGACGACCACCTCCCCCGAGGCGACCTCGTAGATGTCCCGTGGTCGAACCCCGACGTTGACACCCAACGTGGTCGCCTGTTGCTGCGAACGTTCGCGTTGAAAGTCGACAAACGGTTTCATCGCCGCGTCTTCGAGTAACGACCCGAGTGTGGTCGTTTTCCAGGCCTCGCAGAATACCGGTACATGGGGAATGCGGGCGACGCCAGCGGCCGTATCGGGGACCAGGCTGAGCGCCGGAATGTAGTCATCCGCAGCACCATCCGCCGGACCGTCTTGCGACCAGGATTGAGCCGCAGCGAGCAAGCCGAGCAGTAGCCCCAACGACATGGCGGCGAGCCGGGCCGGGCGGATACGCGTTGCTGGTGGGTGAAATTGAGTCATGCCGCTGTCGAAGCACCGAGGGTGCGATCGCCTTAAACGTTTAAATGTATGGGTCTACCTGCCGGATGCGTTCCCCTCCGGTGGTCGCCTGGTCCGCTCCAGAGACCTCGCATATCTTATCGCAACCGTTTTATCACCGAAATGCCGTTATTCGATGCAACCATCCGATCCCGCATGACCGATTCTCCTTTGTCGACCTACGAAAATCCGCTGATCACTCGCTATGCCTCGCGTGAAATGGCGACTTTGTGGGGCAATGAACGCCGGTTCCGTACCTGGCGGATGCTCTGGATCGCCTTAGCGGAGAACGAACAACGGCTCGGACTGAACATCCGCGACACTCAACTGGCCCAGCTGCGAGAGTTTCGCGACCGGCTGAACCTCGACGTCGCGGCCGAATTCGAACGGAAACTCCGTCACGACGTAATGGCCCACGTCCATGCTTACGGCGAACAGTGCCCCGAAGCCAAGGCGATTATTCACCTCGGCGCCACCAGCTGCTTCATCACCGACAACGCCGACCTGATCCTGATCCGCGACGCACTCCGCTTGACCGCCACCCGAATCGCCGCGGTGATCGATCGCTTGGCGACCTTCGCCGAAACGCACCGCGCCCTCCCCTGCCTCGGCTTTACCCACCTGCAACCGGCCCAGCCGACGACCGTCGGTAAACGCTGCTGCCTCTGGATCTATGACCTGCTACTCGACCTGGAAGCCGTCGAACACCGCTTGGCAACCCTCAAAGCCCGCTCGACGAAAGGGACGACCGGGACGCAGGCCAGCTTCCTACAACTCTTCGGCGGCGATCACGACAAGGTTCGCCAACTCGAGCGGTCAGTCGCCCAACAAATCGGGTTCGACGACGTCTACCCCGTCACCGGACAGACCTACCCGCGGAAAGTCGACAGCCAAGTCGTCGACGCCCTCGGCGGGGTCGCGCAAGGATTGCACAAAACCGCGACCGACCTGCGGCTGTTGGCAAACCGCAAAGAGCTGGAAGAACCGTTCGAACGCGACCAGATCGGCAGCTCGGCGATGGCTTACAAACGGAACCCGATGCGGAGTGAGCGGATCTGCGCGCTGTCGCGGTTCGTGATCAGTCTGCAATCGAGCACCGCGGCGACCGCAGCGACCCAGTGGCTCGAACGGACGCTGGACGATAGCGCCAACCGCCGCCTGGTGATCCCCCAAGCGTTCCTGGCGACCGATGCAGCGCTGGTGCTGATGCAAAATGTCGCCGAAGCGATGGTCGTCTACCCGCAGACGATCGCCAAGAACCTGGCGGCCGAATTGCCGTTCATGGCTACCGAAGCGATCTTGATGGCCGCTGTGACCGCTGGTGGCGACCGTCAAGAACTGCACGAGGCGATCCGCCAACACAGCCAAGCGGCCGCTTGGCGAGTCAAATCCGAAGCCGCCGAGAACGACCTGATCGGCCGCCTCAAAGCCGATCCCGCCTTCGCCGCGATCGACATCGACGCCTTGACCGATCCCGCCAGACACGTCGGACGAGCCCCCGAGCAGGTCGATGATTTCCTGGCCGAACAGATCGCTCCCATCCGCCAACGATACGCCGGCCAATCGGTCACCGCCGAAGTCTTCGTCTAACCCTCACTCTCCCACCGCCGCACCGATGAGCCCCGCTCCCCTACCCGCCGTCGTCGCCGACGATCCGCTGCCCGAGCTCGTCCTGGGAATGCTGCGAAACCGCGTCGATTGCCTCCCCTGGCAGGCCGCCGTCGACGGCGAAGCCGAGCATGCTGTTGGCCTTTATGTCTATGGCCATCCTCCGGTCGATGGCGAACTGCTCGATCGGTTACCGAACCTGCGGGTGATCAGCAATCACGGCGTCGGGGTCGATCACATCGTGCTGGCCGATGCGACCGCACGGCGACTCCCGGTCGGCAACACCCCCGGCGTACTCGACGGGGCGACCGCGGATATGGGGTTCGCGTTGTTGTTGGCCGCCGCCCGCAAGCTGATCGTCGGCGACCATTTCGCCCGCGGTCCCGACTTCGGATCGTACGACCCCGGCTATCTGCTCGGCCGTGAGGTCCATGGCCAAACGATCGGGATCGTCGGCCTCGGCCGGATCGGCTTGGAAGTCGCCCGGCGGGCCCATGGCTTCAATATATCGGTGCTGTACCACAATCGACGCCCACGAACCGACCTGCCGGAATCACTCCAAGCCGAATACGTCTCACTCGAGCAACTGCTCCGTCGCTCGGATTTCGTCGTCTTGACCGTCCCCTTAACGGCGGAGACGACGCGTCTGATCGGCCGCGACCAGATCGAGTTGATGAAGCCGTCGGCGATCCTGGTCAACATCGCCCGCGGACCGGTGGTCGACACCGACGCCTTGACCGCTGCGCTGCGGCGTCAGCAGATCTATGCCGCGGCACTCGATGTCACCGATCCCGAACCGCTGCCCCGCGATCACCCGTTGTTGAGCTGTGAAAACCTGGTCATCGCGCCCCACCTCGGCAGTGCGACCGAGCAAACACGCCGGGCGATGGCGGAACTGTCGGTGGAAAACCTCTGGCTCGGGCTCGCCGGTAAACCGCTGCGGTGCCAAGCCAACTGATCAGCCCCACGCTAGCGCTGGCATCCACCCAAGTCGTACCAACGCCAGCCGAACCAAAGCCCCCCCTTGGTGATTGGTATCTACACAAGCCAAGTCAACGCCAACAAAACAAAAGACACCCTTCCTTGGGAGGGTTAAATCCTTCTGCTACTGATAGTTGCAGCGTGAGCAAGGCTTCCGTAAGACTTCGGGGCGAATGAGCTTCGATCGTCACGATTCGCGAGCCCGCGGTTGATGCGTTTCGAACGTCGTTCGATTGCTCTGCTCCACCTTGCGGATCGCGGTAACAGCCCGCTCGTAGAGCACGGCTTGGGCTCGAAACGGCGGCTTCTTTTCCGACGGTTGCAGCCGTTGATACTCGCCTCCCGGTTGCAATTTCCAAGCGTTCGTGTTGTCGCGAAAGTAGCACTGCAGCGTCGAATAGAGTCGCTTACGGTGCTCGGGCTTGAGGATCGGGATCAACAATTCGACTCGGCGGTCGAGGTTTCGCGGCATCCAATCGGCGCTGCTGATGAAAATCTGCTGATCGCCGCCATGCTCAAAACAGAGGATACGGGCGTGTTCCAGGAACCGGTCGACGATCGATACGACCTGGATGTTTTTGCTCAACCCCTTGATCCCCGGCTTGAGACAACAGACGCCTCGGACGTTGAGCCGAACCTTGACGCCGGCGCGGCTCGCTTCGTACAGCGCGTCGATGATGTCGGTGTCGACCAGCGAGTTGACTTTGACGATGATCTCCGCCTTTTGTCCCTCCCGCCGTCGCTGCGTTTCGGCTTCGATCAGCCCCAACAACCGAGAACGCAGTGTCGTCGGTGCCGCCGAGAGGAATTGGAGCGGTCCCGGCTGGCTCGCTCCGGTGACCGAATTGAAGAACTTGGTCGCGTCGGCACCGAGCCCGTCATCACAGGTCAACAGCGACACGTCGCCGTAAATCCCGGCGGTAACTTCGTTGTAATTCCCGGTCCCGAAATGCATGTATCGGACGATCCCCTGCGGCTCGCGACGCACGATGATGCAGACCTTGGCATGGGTCTTCAACCCGCGAACGCCATAGATCACCTGCACGCCATCACGTTCCATCTCGCGGGCCCATTCGATGTTGCGGGCTTCATCGAAACGGGCCTTCAGTTCGACGATCGCGGTCACGTACTTGCCACGGTCGGCCGCCCGCTGCAACGCCGCGACGATCGGACTGTCTCGACTGGTTCGATACAGCACCTGCTTGATCGCTAGCACGTCGGGATCGACCGATGCCTCTTCGATCAGTCGCACGATCGGATCGAACCGCTCGAAGGGATGAATCAACATCACATCACCGGCGGCGATGTTGGCAAACATCGTCTCCGCCGGGTCGATCGCGGGACTCCCCTGAGGCGGCCAAGGTTCGCTGCGGAGCGAACGAAAGCCTTCCAACGACACCAGGTTGAACAGGTAGCTGACGTCGAGCGGCCCCGGGACTCGGAACAGATCCTGCGACGTGACCTCGAGCGTCTCGGTCAAAAAGGCGACCGTGTCGTCACTCGCCGAGGCACTGATCTCCAACCTCACACACCGCGATTCACGTCGGCTTTCCAGCACCTCCTCCATCCCGACCATCAGGTCCGGAGCCGCTTCCTCACGCAGTTGGATATCGCCATTGCGGGTGATCCGAAACGCCACACATTCGATCACCTCACGACCCGGAAAAAACTCCTCGATGTGCTCGATGACTAAGTCTTCCAGCATCATGAAGTCATAACCTTTGTCGGCCGGCAGGCTGACCAGGCGGTTGAGAACCCGGCCCAAAGGGATCAGCGAAAACTGCCACTGCGGCTCCTCCGACCGGTCATCTCCACTCCCCTGCCCCGCCCCGTCGCCATCGCCGTCGCCGTCGCCGTCGCCGTCGCCGTCGATCTTGCCAGCATGTTCAACGCCGTCAGTACGTTCCGCACCGCCTGCGAAACCGGCTTGACCGACCAGACTCTCGCGGTCGCCGGCCGGCGACTGCGGCCGGTCCGCTCCGCCTCGGTTCGGCTTTTCGGGCCGGAGCCGTACACAGAGATGCAATTGCAACCCTTGCAGCATCGGGAACGGACGGTCGTGGTAGAGCGTTTGTGGCGACAGTACCGCCAACACTTCGTTCTGAAACCACTGGTCAGCCGCCTGGCGGGCTCGCTGACTCGCCCCGTCAAGGCTGACCCGGCGGATCCCCGCGTCGGCCAACAGCGGTTCCAGCGATTCGGTCAAAATCCGGTATTGGTCTGCCTGCAGCCGATGGCAGCCTTCCGCCACAGCTTCCAACTGCTCGCCGATCGTCAAACCGGCCGGGTCTCGTACCATCGGATTCCGCTGATATTGGATCCGTAACCCGCCGACACGAACCATCACGAACTCATCGAGGTTCGCCCCCGTGATCGCCAAGAACTTCGCCCTCTCCAGCAACGGCAATTCGGACGACTCGGCGTGAGCCAACACCCGTTGGTTGAACTCCAACCAACTCAGCTCGCGATTGAGAAATCGATTCGGCGGCAGATCAGCGTCAGTCACGATGCAAGACTCTCGGACCAGAAGGAGCGGGGCGTGACTGCGGCGGTTCCTTCACCGCAGTCATCCCAAGATACGTCACGCCGAATCCGGCGCGTATCGCCAGCCACCGAACAACACCCCCTCACCGCCCCACTCCCCACTCCCCGCTCCCCAATCCCCAATCCCCAATCCCCAATCCCTCACTCCCTCACTCCCTCACTGCCCACTGCCCACTGCCCTGCCCTGCCCAACCGCTGAGCACCAACTGCCTAAAAAACGATCGCCTGCACCGCCCCTCACGGCAGCCGCGACTTTAATGGCGTCCCTAGCCACGCTACTCAACCCTGCGGACCGACGAAGCACCGCTACTACCCCATGCCCCGACTTCGGCACCTCCTTCGCTCCTCTTGCCACCGGTGGTTCCTGCCGGGCTCGCGTCGCGGTCAAACGTCCTGACGCGTCTCCCGGCCAGTCGAATTCGGGTTGATCCTCGGCGGCGCCGCGGTCGAGTTCCTTTTCACAAGGGGGGATGCCGATGAGTTGGGTTGTATGGATGGCGATCTTGATCGGTGGTGTCGTTCCGGTGCCGAACGATTCGGTATTGAGAGATCACGTCGACCTGATCGAGGTCAATCATTATCACGACGCCCATGGGCGGCATGTCTTCGACCAGCTGATCTTCTACGATTGGAGTCGTCAAAAACGACGCTTCGACGTTCGGGCTTGGCGGTTGATCAAAGCCGATAACCAATTGCCGAGGCGGGCTCATCGCAGCGGCCATTGGATCGTCCGCTGGCATGACGACGGGGTGCTGCGAGAAGTGACGGCGACCAACCGGCGAGAAACCTGGACGCAGCACGACCCGGAATTGATCGAGCGGGAAAGTTTGGCCCAAGAACAGCGACTCGAATTGACCTCCTGGAATCAGCTCGAGCGACGGCGACACGTGATCGTCGTTCCGCTGCTGCCCGGTGAAGGCTCGGCTTCGGCGCAACTGTCACCCTCGCAGTGACTCAGTTAGGCTGGGATACGTCCGCGATCCGTTCTTCAAGATCTTGCGGAAGGTCAAAGTGTCCCCTCTCGGAGTCTTCGCGTCGTGAACCGTTATTTTTTTGCCAAGCTTTGGAGGTTCGCTCGGCGGTCGTCGCTGGCGGTCGGTTTGCTGTCACTGGCAACGCTACCGCTCGGTTGCTCGCGTTCCGAACCGACACCACCGGCCGCCACCGATGCGCCAGCTGCTGACGCGGAACTCTCACCGTCTACCGCCGACCCAAACCGGGCCGCCGGCGATTCAGCAGCGACCGGCGATGCCGCGCCGATCGACGCCCAGCGGTTGCTGGCGGCCCGACTGCCGATCGCCGATTCGCGTCAGGGATGGGTGCGGCTGTTTGACGGCCAAAGTCTTTTCGGCTGGGAGATCGCCGGAGACGCCAATTGGCGAGTCGAAGAAGGAGCGATCGTCGTCGACGAGGGCGAAATCGGATTGCTCAATACGTCGGTCCCCTGGCAGGATTTCGAGTTGCGGATGGAGTTTCGCACATCCGCAACAACCAACAGCGGTATCTTTCTGCGCACGCCCACGCACCCTCAAGACCCGGCCAGTGATTGCTACGAAGTCAACATCGCCCCGCCCGATAATCCGTTCCCGACCGGCAGCATCGTCGGCCGAGTTCGGTCGCCGCTGCCGCTCGAACTCGACGAATCGGCTTGGCACCTGATCGAGATGCGGATGGTCGGCGATACCTTGACGGTCGATATCGATGGCCAGCGGTTCTCCGAGTTCGTCGATCCGCAACCGCTCGGGCCAGGCCGGATCGGGCTGCAGCACAACCAGGGACCGGTCGCGTTTCGTGACGTCCGCGTCCGCCCGCTCGGGATGCGACAGCTGATTAACGACGACTTGGATCTTTGGAAGCGGTATCCCGAAATGGATGGCGACTTTCAGATCACCGAGGAGGGCCTGCTGCGGGTGACCGGCGGTCGCGGCCAGCTCGAATCGACCGAATCATTCGACGACTTCGTCCTGTTGGCCGAAGCCAAAACCGCCTCAGACCGCCTCAATTCAGGGATCTTTTTCCGCTGCATCCCCGGCGAAACAATGAACGGCTACGAGTGCCAAATCAACCACGAAACGATCGACGGCGACCCGCTGCTCCCAGCCGATTGTGGTACCGGTGGGATCTTCCGTCGCCACGATGCCCGGATCGTCGCCGCCGAAGACGGCGAGTGGTTCACGATGATGCTGATCGCCAACGGGCCACGAATCGCAGCTTGGGTGAACGGGTTGCAAGTCACCGATTGGGTCGACACCCGAGCCCCCGACCCGAATCCGCGACGCGGCCTGAGATTGGAAGCGGGGACACTGATGATCCAAGCCCACGACCCGACCACCGACCTGGTCTTCAAGCGGATCGATGTCGTTCCACTGAGCCGAACGACTCCCTGATCGCTCGACGTGGCTCCCCAACCCGAAGCTTGAGCGAGGCCTGCTAACCCCTAGCGGACAGACTGATTTTTGAGGCTGCGTCGGCTTTTCTGATACAATCGGAGGACCCGGGGAAAAAAGGCACCTGCACCTTTTTTCCGCCCTTGCTGACGCTCGCCCGCCCCGACAGGTCCCACCCGAGTATGTTCGCCAACCGCCTGACCGTCTTATTCCTTTTGATCGCCGGCGTTTCGAGTCGCACCGGCGTCGTCGCGGCAGAGGTCGATTTCAATCGCGACATCAAACCGATCCTGTCGAATCAGTGCTATTTCTGCCATGGGCCTGACGCAGACGAACGCCAGGGCGGGATCGATGGATTACGACTCGATACCGCGGACGGAGCGGTCGACGATCTCGGCGGTTATCAAGCAATCGTGCCCGGCGACGCGACCGCCAGCGTGCTGGTGGACCGGATCACGTCGACCGATGAATACGAGGCGATGCCGCCGCCGGGAACCGGTCGCAGGTTGACCGAGGCAGAGGTCGAGTTGATCCGGCAATGGATCGACGCCGGGGCGAATTACGACGCCCACTGGAGCTATGTCCCGCCGCAGCGGCCCGATCTGCCGACGGTCAGCGACCCGACTTGGCCGCTCAACCCGATCGATCACTTCATCCTCGCCCGCTTGGACCGCGAACAACTGACGGTCAATGAACCGGCTGATCGCTACGCGTTGATCCGACGACTGCACCTCGACTTGATCGGTTTGCCACCCAGCCTGAGCGAGGTCGATTCATTTGTGAACGATCCCGATCCGGCGGCCTACGAAAAGTTGGTCGATGAACTGCTCAGCCGCAATGCCTATGGAGAACATTGGGCCCGGATGTGGCTCGACCTAGCTCGCTATGCCGATTCGGCGGGCTACGCCGACGACCCGGCAAGAACGATCTGGCTCTACCGCGATTACGTGATCGATGCGATCAATTCGAACAAGCCGTTTGACCGCTTTACGATCGAACAGATCGCCGGCGACCTGTTGCCCGATCCAGACGACGAACAATTGATCGCCACCGCCTTCCATCGCAATACCTTGACCAACAACGAAGGCGGAACCGACGACGAAGAGTTTCGCAACGCTGCGGTCGTCGACCGAGTCAACACCACGCTGGCTGTCTGGATGGGCACCACGATGGCGTGTGCTCAATGTCACACCCACAAATACGATCCGATCACGCAAGAGGAATATTTCCGTGTCTTCGCGATCCTGAACAATACCGCGGATGCCGATCGCCGAGACGAATCGCCACTCCACGCGGTCTACACCGCCGACCAACAGCGACGACGTGACGAATTATCAGCCGAACTCGAGCGACTGGAACCGATCTTAACGACGCCAACCCCCGAATTGGCCGCAGCCCAGGAAGCCTGGGAAGCCGCTTTCCCCCGCGATCTGACCTGGGAAACACTCGAGCCGACCGCAGCGGAATCGCTCCAGTCCGCTGAACTCGCCATCGACGGGCCGATCGTCACCGCCGCCGCCGGCCCGGCGACCGATACCTACCGCCTGACATTACCGCTGGGCGATGCCCCGATCCGATTGCGGGCGTTGCGGCTCGAAGCATTGACCGCGGATTCGCTCCCCAATCACGGCCCCGGGCATGCCGGCGGAAACTTCGTGATCACATCGGTCGCCTCGGTCTGGACACCGCCCGATGCGGCGCCGCCGAATGCCCGCTATGTCCGTATTGAAATCCCCGGCCGACAACAGATCTTGTCGTTGGCCGAGGTCGAAGTCTTCGTCGGCGAAACCAACGTCGCGCTGGCCGGCGAGGCGTCACAGAGTTCGACCGCCTACGAAGGCCCCGCTCGGCTGGCGATCGATGGCAACCGCGACGGCCGTTACGCCGATGCCAAATCGACCACCCACACCGAGGTTTCTGACGATCCGTGGTGGGAACTTGATCTGCTCAGCGAACAGCCGGTCGACCGGTTGGTGATCTGGAATCGCACCGACGCCGGGACTGTCAAGCGGCTTCGTAACGCTCGCATCACCCTGCTCGATGACGATCGCGAACCGGTTTGGCAGCAGGAAATTGCGGAGCCGCCAAACCCCAGCATCGAACTCTCGCCGGGCGGCCCGCGGTCGATCCGTTTCGTCGATGCCGTGGCCGACTATTCTCAAGCTGGCTTCCAACCGACGACGGTCCTCGATAACCCCGATCCCAAAACGCAGGGCTGGGCCGTCGGCGGTGCGACCGGTAAACCGCATCAATTGGTTTTGCTGACCGACGAGCCCGTCGAGTTTCCTCCCGGCGGCGAATTGACGGTCACGATCGAACAGAAATCACGTCACGCCCAGCATACGCTCGGCCGCTTTCAACTCTCGCTGACCGACGACGCCCGGGCCCAAACCTGGGCCGAAACGCCACCCGATGTCGTTTCGGCTTTGGTGACTGCCCAGGCCGATCGGACCGAGTCGCAGGTCACTCGACTCGGCGATTACTACCGCGGCATCGCTCCGCTGCTCGAACCGATCCGCCGCGAAGTGGCTCAACTCGAGCAACGGTTGGCGGCGATCAAGCCGGTGACGGTGCCGGTGATGAGCGAATTGTCGGGCGACCAACGACGAGTCACACGGTTGCAGCACCGCGGCAACTTCATGAGTCTCGGCGATCAGGTCGATCCCGGTACGCCGGCCGCCTTTCACCCGTTGCCGTCCGATCGGCCCGCCGACCGGCTGGCTCTCGCCAATTGGCTGGTCGACGATGCCAACCCCTTGACCGCTCGCGTGATCGCCAACCGCTACTGGGAAAAACTGTTCGGCACCGGGTTGGTGGCGACCAGCGAAGATTTTGGGGCGCAGGGTGAAATGCCGTCACACCCCGAATTGCTCGATTGGCTCGCGACCGAGCTGCGACGACTCGACTGGGATACCAAGGCGTTCGTCAAGATGCTGGTGATGTCGGCCAGCTATCGGCAATCGTCGCGAATCGATCCCGAATCGTACGAACGCGACCCGGAAAACCGGCTGCTCGCCCGCGGCCCACGATTTCGGATCGCCGCGGAGACGATTCGCGACCAAGCGTTGGCCGTCGCGGGGTTATTAAGCGGCCGGATGCACGGCAGCCCGGTCAACCCGCCCCAACCGTCGATCGGACTCAACGCCGCCTTCGGCAGCGGGATCGATTGGAAGACCAGTGAGGGCGCCGACCGATACCGGCGAGGACTCTACACGATGTGGCGGCGGTCGAACCCATATCCATCGATGGCCACCTTCGACGCTCCCAACCGAGAAGTCTGCACACTGCGGCGAGGGCGATCCAATACGCCGCTCCAGGCTTTGGTTACGCTCAATGACCCGGTCTTCGTCGAAGCGGCTCAAGGGCTGGCCCGCCGAATGATCGCCGCGGCCGGAGACGATCGACATGCCGCCATCGTCCACGGCTTCCGACTCTGCCTGGCCCGCTTCCCCGACGAAAGCGAACTCCAGCGGTTGCTGGAACTCCACGACCGTGCCGCCGAAGTCCTCGCCTGCGACCCCGAGGAAGCCGAGAAGCTGGCGACCGACCCACTCGGTCCGCCGCCGGCCGGTATCGACGTGATCGATCTGGCGACCTGGACCGCGGTCGCCAACGTACTGTTAAACCTCGACGAAACCCTGATGCGCCGCTGACCCCGCCCCCTCTAACCTTGCCGCAATCAGTCCGATGAAACCTCTCTCACTCAACCCGCTCGCCGAAAACGTCCACCTGCAGACCCGCCGACACTTCCTCGGCCAATCGGGCTTGGGGATCGGTGGTGTCGCCCTGGCCGGGTTGCTCGGTGACGACGTGGCGGCGGCGAGCCCAGCCATCGATCAACCGGGCGTCGAAAACCCACTGGCGATCCGACCTTCCCATTTCGCACCCCGCGCCAAACGCGTCATCTACCTCCACCTGACCGGGTCGCCACCGCATCTCGACCTCTACGATTACAAGCCCAAACTGGTCGAACTCGATGGTCAAGATTGCCCCGAATCGTTCCTAAAAGGCAAACGATTCGCGTTCACCACCGGGACCCCCACGCTGCTCGGGACCCGGCGTGAGTTCAAACGTTGTGGCGAAGGCGGGATGTGGCTCTCCGACGCGATCCCCCACCTGCACGATGTCGCTGACGACCTCTGCATGATCCGTTCAATGACCACCGATCAATTCAACCACGCCCCGGCGGAGTTGTTGCTGTTGACCGGATCGCCGCAATCGGGCAGGCCCTCGATGGGCTCTTGGGTCACCTACGGCCTGGGATCAGAAAGCGACAATCTGCCCGGATTCGTCGTTTTGATCTCCAGTGGCGTCCAGCCCAATGGCGGCAAAAATTCGTTCGGCAGCGGCTTCCTGCCGTCGGTGTTTCAAGGCGTTCAATGTCGTTCCAAGGGCGACCCGGTGCTCTACGCTTCGGATCCGCCAGGTATGTCGCGGGGCCTGCGGCGACGGACGCTCGATGCCCTCAGTGATCTCAATGCCGTCCAAGCCGCCGAACTCGGTCACCCCGAAACGTTGACTCGCATCGCCCAGTACGAATTGGCCTATCGGATGCAGACCGCGGTCCCCGAGGTGATGGATATCAGCCGCGAAACGTCGACCACGATCGAGGAGTACGGCGCCAAGCCGGGCGAAGCGACTTTCGCCAACAACTGCCTGCTCGCCCGCCGCTTGGTCGAACAGGGTGTCCGCTTCGTCCAACTGTTCGACTGGGGCTGGGACTTCCATGGCACCGGTCCGAACGAGGACATCCGCGACGGGTTGACCAAAAAGTGCGCCACGATGGATCGACCGATCGCCGCCCTGATCAAGGACCTGAAACAACGCGGCTTACTCGACGAGACGCTGATCGTCTGCGGCGGTGAGTTCGGCAGAACCCCGTTCCGCGAAGGACGGACCGCCAAAGGCGATATCCTGGGACGCGATCATTACCCCGATTGCTTTTCGATGTGGATGGCCGGCGGCGGGATGAAAGGCGGATACAGCTATGGCGAATCGGACGAACTCGGTTTCTCCGTCGCCAGCGACCCCGTCCATATCCATGACCTGCAAGCGACGATCCTGCACGCCTTGGGGATGGATCACACCCGCCTGACCCATCGGTTCCAAGGCCGTGATTACCGCTTGACCGATGTTCACGGTCACGTCGTCCAGGATCTGATCAGCTGATCGGCACGTTTCCTCACCTGCCCATTCCTCACCTGCCCTGCCCTGCCCAACCCTGTCCAACCCGGAGTTCACCGTGCTACATCGCCCTCGACTGACCACAGCCTTGGCGCTGGCCATTGTCACGATGTCATTCGTCCCGGTTCGCGGTGACACCTGGCCACAATTGCAGGGCGATGCGGTACGATCGGGTAACGCTGCCACCGTTTCGCTCGAACCGTCGCTCGGTTTGGTCGCCGCCGTCGCCTGTTCGGATGCGATCTATGCCGCTCCGGTCGTCGACGATCGTCATGTTTATGTCGTCGACGGCAGCGGCATCGTTCACGCGATCGACCGCCAAACTCATCAAACGGTGTGGACCTTCGCCACCGCCGGTGGTCCGGGTAACTGCAACAACGTCGCCGCTCCGGCACTGATCGGTGACTACCTGCACGTCGGCACGATGGCGGGCGATTATTACGTGTTGGCGCGACTCGATGGCGATGTGGTCGCTCAGATCGAATGTGGCGAGCCGATCTTTTCGGCTCCGGTGGTCGGTGACGGACGGGTCTATTTCGCTACGCTCGGAGCCCAGGTCTACGCGGTTGAACCCGCCGGTCAGGTCGTATGGACGTGGGACTTCGTCCGCGAAGTGATCGGCTTTTCAGGCGATCGTTGGAGCGGCGCCGATTGGCTCGAGCACTGCGAGGACCGCGTCACCTGGAAAGACCATTTCGTCTGCTCGCGAGACATCAGCTTGGTCGGCAAGACCGTCGTCATGCCCGCCGGCGGGCGGACCGTGTTTCTCGACGACGCCGGCGATACCGCCACGCTGCGTGCGGTCGGCGAGATCCCCGCCTACGCCGGTTCCGAGTATCCCGCGACGTTCGGCCAAAGCGCCGATGCGGCGGGCAATGTTTATGTCCAATGGCACCGCCGCGACAACGCCGGCCGGGTCGAAGTACTCAAGTTGACCGACGACGGCGTCGAGACGTCGTTCGTGGCCGGTACCGAAACGGCGATTCACCTTCCCGGCTTGCTCGGGTTTGCCCCGGTCAGCATCCGTGGCGACGACGTCTATCGCGTCCGTCCCGAACAAGGCCTCGGGCTCTGCCGCCACTCCGCCGGTCGCGACGAGCCCGAACTGCTCTGCGAATCGGCAGCGATCTGCCCTCCGATCGTGACGCGTGAGCATGTCATCTACGGCGATCTGACTGGCGATCTGATCATCGTCCCGTTAGCCGGTGGTGAACCGCGGCGATTGACAACCGGATTCGGGGCACCGATTACGGCCCCACTGGCGATCGCCGACGGCCAGGTCTACGTCGCCAGTGAGGACGGTTACCTCTATGTCTTTGCCCCCGGCGGCGATGCCGAACCGCCAGCGGACGATTTGCAGGTTTGGAAGATCCGCAGCCCGCTGACCGGTCCCTTGGCCGCTCCCGAATTCGATTGGTACACCAATTACGGCGACTTCAGCGGCACCAACGCCAACGACCAAGGTCTCGCGGCGCCGCTCCGCATGCGTTGGGCCCGCCGACTCGAAGGGACGATCAAACACCTGCCGGTCTGTGGCGGCGGGCGCCTCTATGTCCACACCGCCGAAGGCCAGGTGATCGCCTACGAACAGGATAGCGGGCGTCAGTTGTGGCGGCGTTATTGGCCCGACGTCTACCTGTCGTTCACCTCACCGCTCTATCACGACGGGAAACTGCTGGTCCCCCAAGCCGGGATCAAGCGGTCGCGGATGCGTTGCCTCGATGCCGCCACCGGCGAACTGTTGTGGGAAACCCCGTTTACCGGATCACCGAGTTGGAGTCGTCAATTTCCGCCACTCGTCTCGGGAAATGTCGCGATCTACGCCTCGGGGTCAGGCGAATACGCCGCTCAAGGGACCGAAAAGCCGTTCACGTTCAAGGGCGATCCGGTACCGAGCGAAGACGGCCGGGAGGTGATGAGCTGGATCTATTCCAACGACAATCCCTATTACCCGAAAGACAACCGCCCGCTCGTCTGGGGTTGGGACCTCGAGACCGGCGAAGTCCTCTGGAAACGTGACTTCTCAGAATACGGTCGCGGAGGCAACGATTGCGGGATCTGCTTGCTCGACGGCAAGCTGTTTTATTCGACCTTCTTCGGCTACTCCGCCAGCCTTCGTCAACGTCGTGGCTTGCCGGTGGAAAACAACGGCCTGACCGCTTGTCTCGAACCGCAGACCGGCGAGGTGGTCTGGTTGACGACCGATTACTACGTGACCGCCAAATGCACACTCAGCGCTCGTGACGGCAAACTTTACATCGGCGGCTACAACCGGGCGGAAGAAGGGACCGACGATCGCTATGTCTGGTGCCTCGATGCCGCCGACGGATCGCTGGTTTGGCGCTCCGACCCGGTGACCTCAGCGCTCAACGTCGTCACGGTCGGACCCCGATTCATCTTTTCCAACGCCCTGCGAGGCCGCGGAAATGTCTTCGACCGCGAATCCGGAAAGGTGATCGGCACCGTCGGCCACAACTACGCCTGTTGCCGCTTCACGCTCTCCGAACCCTACGTGTTGGGCGCCAACATGGACATGATCGACCTGTCTCAGGACGGCAAACTCGTCTCCACCGGCCCGGCGATCGATTCCCGAGAATGCCTCGGCGCGGTCGTCTCCAACGGCCGGATCTTCTACGTGTCGCAGGCCAGCGGGTTTCTCGTCTCGCAAACCTACGGCGAATCGTCCCAATCGCTGCCGCCAGTCTGGGACCGCTAAGTCGCGAAGCGACGAAATGCACT
>SKZY01000222.1 GCA_007127095.1 Planctomycetaceae bacterium | reverse complement strand
GTCGTCCGCGACCGTTCCGAGGCGGGTGAACCGCTCGACTTGAAGATCGATCGGCCCACTGCGGTCGGCTGGGTCGGCGGCGGATTGACGGTCTACGGTTCGACTTCGATCGCGACCGCTCAACCGCCACGTCGTTTGACCGCTGCTATCAAAAGCTCACAAGAGTTGACGGTCGAAGCATGGCTGACGCCTGCCAATGCGACCCAGGACGGGCCGGCACGGATCGTCACACTCTCTTCGGGGACCAGCCAACGGAATTTCACGCTCGGTCAGGATGGCGATCGCTTCGACGCCCGACTCCGCGCCGCGCGTACCGATAACAACGGGTTACCAGCCCAGTCGGGACCCTCCGGCGCGGCCGGGCCTCAGTTGACCCACGTGGTGTTCACCAAAGACGCTGAGGGCCAAGCCCGTTTGTTTGTCAACGGTGAGCAGCAGGCGTCCGCATCGGTCGGTGGTGACCTGTCCAAATGGGACGACCGTTACCTGCTTGCCCTGGCTAACGAATCGACTCAGGATCGCCCTTGGCGAGGGACCTATCACCTGGTCGCGATCTACAGCCGTGCCTTATCGGTCGAAGAAATCCGCTCACAGGGCTTGGGGATGACGCGGTACGACCTGGCTGATCATCCCGCCCGTGGCGGTCTCTTGACCCAAGGCAGTGTGTTGACGATCGGCGGTGACGAGGCGTCGATGGTGGCCCGCGGGTTGTTCGTATTGCATGACCTGCTCTACAGCCGTGTCGGCAACCCGCCGCCATGTGTTGATACAACGCCGGTTCCGACCAAGCAGGGGATGTCGATGCGAGGGCTTGCCGAAGCCCGACTCGCCGACGCCGCCTGCGCGGGCTGTCACGTGCGGTTCGAACCGCTCGCATTCGGCCTGGAAAAGTTCGACGGAATCGGTGGTTACCAAGAAATCGATGAGCACGGCAACCGGCTGCGTGAAGACGGCGAAATCCTCTTCCCAGGCCGCCGTGAAGCAGTCAAGTACGAGACCTCGGAGCAGTTAATGGATCTGCTCGCTGAGAGCGACCGGGTACGGATGGCGATCACTCGCAAGGTGACGCAGTTCGCTCTCGGACGCCCATTGGTCGCCGCCGACATGCCCCACCTAGAAAAGATTCACGCCGCCAGTATCGAGGGCGGTGGGACCTACCCTGCCTTGATGACCGCGATCGTGACCAGCGATTTGGTGCGGATGACCCGCACCGAAAACTGATCCTCAATCGCCATTTGAATATGCCTCGAAGTTTGTGAACAGGTCGCGTCCGCCTGCGAAGAGGGGACAAGACGTGTATCGTTAGTCAGTCCGAAGCCTCATAGGGAGTGTTTGCCATGACCCGCAATCGAATCAATCGCCGGACCATTCTGAGAGGTCTCGGGTCGGTTACCGTCGGCCTACCGTTTCTCGAAGAAATGTTCGTCGCCTCCGCGACGGCTCAGCAAAGTGTCACGGTTCCCGTACGGGCCTTCAACGTATTTTTCGGGTTGGGAATCCCTTCGCCGCTGCAGGCCGAAGGCTTCGACGGCGTGCTCGAACCGCTCAAACCGTTGTCGGATAAATTGTTGATCATGCGGAATGTCGACCACGTGCGGGCCGACGAACCGGGTATCAATGCTCACTACGACGGTTCGTCTGCCGCGTTCACCGCCGCGCCACCTAACGGCACCGCGCGGGCCGGCGGGGCTTCGATCGACCAAGTGATCCGTCATGGGCACTACCCCGACGGGATGCCCGCCGGAATGATCCCCTCACTCGTCGCCGGCACCTATTTCCGCCGCAACGATCGTCCCGTCCGCTACGTTCACAGCTTCAACCCCGACGGCACCGCCGCCGGGACGATGCAGGAAAGCCCGCAGCAACTGTTCGATCGAATCTTCGGCTCCAACGATGAGTCGCGTCAGGCGGCCGATCCGCGGCGACAAAAACTCGATCGCAGCGTGCTCGATTCCGTCGTCGAGCAGACCCGATTCTATACCGGCGAACGATCTCCGCTGGGGGTCAATTCGCGAGCACGCTTGGCCGACCACCTCGACCGCGTCCGTGAATACGAACAGCGGGCCTTTGAGATGCAAAAGGTGATCGCCGAACGCTGCCAATCGCCTGGCCAGCCGTCTGAATCGAACCTGATTCATGGCGATGAGGCCGATCCGGGCGGAGAAGGAATCGACATCACATTGGAGGAATTGACTGCGGAATGGCGATTGATGGCCGACCTCTACGCGTTGGCGATTCAGTGTGACCGAGCCCGCTTCGGCTCGCTGACATTCCTCGCCGCCGGTGAACGGATTCGGCTCACGGGCAAGTACGAGTACGACGGTCGAACCGTGTTCGAGTTCGATGACGCGGCTCAGCGGAATTCGAGTGGTGCCAACGCCTGCAGTCACGAGTGGTGGCACGCGTTCCGCGAAGACAAGAAAAACGAACAGCTTCGCGCCCATGCCCACATGAAGATGCGTGAGGTCGCCTACTTCCTGCAACGACTCGATGGCCCTGATGCGGTCGAAGCGAACGGCAAGACGCTGCTGGAAAACTCGCTGATCACGATCTCCACCGAATCGGGAGACGGCCGTCACAACGACGTCAAGCGTGAACTCTCGGGCATCTTCCATGCCGTCACGGGCGCCGGCGGACGGATCAAGACCGGTCAAATCATGGACGTCGGTGCCGAGGGCCTCGATGTCTACAACACGGCCCTGGCGGCGATGAACGTTCCCGGGCGACTAGGCCCGAGTAATCGAGAATTGTCCAGCGTCGACAAGATCCGGGTTTAAATCGACCCGGATCGGTTGGCTTGATCGAACGCGAATCGACACCCCAGCGTCAGCCCCCGATCAGTTCGGGGGCTATTTTTTTGCCCCGATACCGGTAAACCGACTGAAGTCCGAATATCTGGTCGGTCGATGACAGGGGTACCATGGATTGGGAGGGTGGATCGATCGGTACCATCGATCCAGCGATTGAAGGGTCGGTGTGAGGCAGGGAGGGCTTCACACCGACCCCTCTTTTTTGAATAGCGACTGGTCTGTTTTGAGGCCCTGCGCTATCGAGATCATTCGTCGGCGGATGGCTGTTTCGGATCGATCGAATCGAGAGCGGCGGAGATCTGTTCCGCCAAACGCTGGCCGGTCAGATTGATCGCTACGACCTGACCCGCAGCGTCGATCACGACAATGAACGGCAGCGAGACGACGCCGAAGCGTTCGGCGATCGGATTCGCAGTCCCGTCACGCGACGTCGGACTTTGAAAGCTGCGAAACGCGACCGGTGATCGGGCCAAGAATTCGGCCGCCGGGGCTTCGGGGTGATCGAGGTTCATCCCAACGATCTCGACTTGCCCGGCAAAATCGCGACGAAGTTGTCCTAAGGTTTGGAGCACGCCCAGCGAATCGGGCAGTCCGACCGCCCACAACGGCATCACCACCACGCGGCCGGCGTAGCTGTCCAGCGACAATGGTCGGCCATCGACGCTTGGCAAGTCGATCGTCAACGATTCGCCGATGAGTGCCCGGCGGGCCTGGCGGGCCGCCGTCGCAGTCGCCACTTCACGCGACTCGCGGGCACCGAGTTCGGCCCCCGAAAGTACGTCGAAGGTCGCCACCGTCGCCTCGAGTTGCCCCGCGGATTCGAATTGTAACGCCGCCCCAGCGAGATACTGAACGGTCGATAATTCGGGCGAATCGGTGATCAGTTCGTTGACGGCCGAACGCCACCTCGGAAGATCGATTTCGCCCGTCCGACCGAACTCGGTCATCAGCCGATCGACCTCGGCTAATTTAGGCGACCCGGCAAGCTGGATCGCCATCTCAGCGACGTCGGGATTGGAGTGGCTGGCGAACAGGTCGAGGATCGTTGCCCGGACCCGCTCGGCCGCTTCGTCGTCCCCGTACTGCCTCAAGACCGACAACGCCTGACCCATCACCATCAGTGCCGAGACATCGGGGCGTGTGTCGGATCCGGCGATCCGATCGATCAACCCGAGGATCTCCTGTGAATCGGTCGCGTTACCGTTCTGCAAACGTTCCATCGCCAACCCGACCAGCACCAATTGGCTGTCCAACACCACCGCGCCATCGGAGCTGTCGAGGTGTTCCCAAGCAAACTTTTCCAGCAACTCAGCCGAGGCCAGGTCGCCCAACGACGCCAGATGCGACAGCGCCTGCAGCTGACCCCGAATCGACAAGGATCGCTGCTCAGTGTCCGGTGCCGACGTTTCCGACAACCGGCGAGCCGCTTCTAACTTCAGCCGCGCCAAGCGGGTCAGTTCGGCGAGTGCCTCGTCGTGATCGAACATCTGCCGCCGGCCACTCGACACATTCCACATTTCGATGTCGACCGTTTTGAGAAAGTCGACCAGCCGCGGCGCGGTGAGGTTGGGCGGCAGGTTGAGTCGATCCCGCGGTACCGTCGCTGGCGCGGCGTTGTCACCGTCGCCCACCGGCGGGCTACCAACTTGAGCGGATGCCGCCGAATCAGCCGCCGAGCCGGACGATTCGTCGCTCCCGAACAACGCCTCACCCATGTCGAGCAACCCTTGCTCGTCAACCGAACGATTGACACCATTGGCGGTGGTGATATCGCTGGGTGATATCGACTCACCCTCCGCCCCGGCGTCACGCTCGGTTCCGACCGGCGGATCAACGTTCGGATCAACGTTCGGATCAACGTTCGGATCGGTCATCGGATCGCTAGTACTCGCCAACGAACCTTCCGTAGCCGGTTCGGATTCGGAAGCGGTCGGTCGACAGGCAGCGGTGAGCAACAATCCGCCCAGACCGATCGCGAGCAGCGCCGAGCGCCGCGGCGACGATACGAACGTTGATCGCCCGGTGATGGGCATCGCGAAGGCTGCCAAAGTCCAGCGGACTATCCGGCCGGCCGAAGCGTTTCCGTCATCGGAAATGGCCTGGCGGTTGACTTTTGGTATGCTCATTTCGGCGTCCGTCTTTCTAGGCTCACCGTTGCGGAGTAGCGAGCGTCGGCGAAGGCTGGGTTAGCGGTTTCAGCGGTTTTCACGGGTCGTCATCCGTTGATCCCCGAACAACTCGATTGTACCTGGGTCGGGCTAACAGCGCCTTCCCGTACATTGCTTAAGCATCTTGCGGCAAATAAGTGTCGCCTTTCGCTCCGCGAAAGTAGTGTTCTGGCGTTCTTTCGCGGAGCGAAAGGCGACTATAAAAATCCGCACGATGCTTAAGCGGGTGCGGCAGAGGATGAGTCGGCGGTCAGCAGCGATGCGATCCCCATTCCGCCGCCGATGCAGAGCGAACCGATCGCCGTCCGCGATTCACCACGACCGATTCGGCAAGCTAAATGGGCCAGCAGCCTCGCGCCGCTGGCGGCGAGGGGGTGACCCAGCGCGATCGCGCCGCCGCAGGCGTTCAACGCGATCGAGTGGCCCGTGGCGGTCCGCAATGGGGCGGCGGAGTCGGATAGATCAAGCGTCATCCCGAGTGATTTCAAGCAGGCGAGCGTTTGGGCGGCGAAGGCTTCGTTGATTTCCAACGAATCGACCTGCGACCAATCGGTTTTGCTGCGACGCAGTAATTCGCCGATCGCCGGTACGGGACCGAGCCCCATCCGTGCCGGGGCACAGCCGATGACGACACCGTCGACCCAACGGGCGAGGATCGGCCAACGTTGGCGCAGTGCGAACTCGCGTTCGGCGAGTAACACGAAGGCGGCGCCGTCGTTGATCCCTGACGAATTGCCCGCGGTTACGCTGCCATCGGGAAGGAATACGGGCTTCAGCCCCGCCAGGTCGCCGAGGGTGACATCTGGCCGGGGATGTTGGTCGGCATCGGTGTCACCGATCGGGACGATCTCGTCCTGAAAACGTCCCGCGGCCCGGGCGTTGGCGTAGAGGCGTTGGCTACGAATCGCGAAGGCATCCTGCTCGGCTCGCGAAATGTTGAACCGCGCGGCCAGCTCTTCGGCCTGGTTCCCCATGTGGCGATCGGAAAACGTATCGACCAAGCCGTCTCGTTGCAGAGAATCGGTACAGTCGGCGAGGTCGGGCTGCTGGCCTTTGCCGGGGCGCGAGACCAACAGCTTGGCTTGCGACATCGATTCGCTGCCGCCGGCGAGTACGACGTTGGCTTCACCGGCCCGGATCGCGGTCACGGCCGTCAACGCGGCCTGCATTCCCGAACCACACATCAGGTTGATCGTCATCGCCGGGGTGGCGATCGGCAACCCGATACGAACGCCGACTTGGCGGGCCAAGTTCATCCCGTGGCCGGCGGCCAAGACATTGCCGACAATCAGTTGGTCGACCCGTCCGCGGTCAACATTCGCCAGCGTCGCCGCGGCCGCAGCGGCGGCGAAGTCGACCGGGGAAAGGTTCGCCAGCGGCCCGCGAAACCGTGTCCACGGGGTACGGCGAGCGGCGACGATGACAACGGCTTTCATCTCGAACGATCCAGACGAATGGGCATCACGCCGACGTCACGAATGATCGGGACGAACCGCATCACGTCGACGACTTGGGTTTGGATGTCGATCCCGGCAGCGACCTCGATCAGTTCGACCCCGGCGGATTGCAAACGAAAGACAGCCCGTTCGGTGACGATCAACACATCCCGAGCGGCGGCCCGAGCGAGTGGACCGCTGAACGAGACCTGGTCGACGTCGGGGACGAACTTGGCGACACGGCCTTCGCGGACAATTCGCAACCGGCCGTCGCGGTATTCGACTTCCAATCCATCGGTCGTCAGCGTACCGCAAAAGACCAGCCGGCGGGCATTTTGAGAAATGTTGACGAACCCGCCGACGCCGGCAAACCGAGCCCCGAACCGCGATACGTTGACATTGCCGTGGGCATCGACCTGAGCCGCCCCCAGCGCGGCGAAGTCGAGTCCACCGCCGTCGTAAAAATCGAACTGGGCCGGTTGGTCGACGATCGCTTCGGGGAACCGCGACGCACCGAAGCTGAGTCCACCCGCCGGGGCGCCGCCGATCGGCCCGCTCTCAACGGTCAGCGTCACCGATGATAACAGACGCCGCCGCGCGGCGACCTCGGCGATCCCTTCGGGCAAGCCGATCCCAAGATTGGCGATCGCCCCGCGAGGCAATTCGTCACAGGCTCGCATGGCGATCACTTGCCGAGCCCCCACCGCGATCGATTCCGCTTCCGGCGGATCGACCGGCCAAGCCGCCGTTTCGTCCACTGCCGTTGGAACCTCACCGGCGGCACAAAACGTGGCGTTGAACGGCTCGGCAAACGTCTGCCAATGATCGTCCTGGTCAGCGACGACAATGTGCGTAATCAAACGCCCGGGGACACGAACCTGCTGCGGCGGGGCCAGCCGATCGGTCAGCCGTTTGACCTGGGCAATCACGATCCCGCCGCCGTGATGCGCGGCTTGGGCGATCGGCAGCACATCACCGATCACCGCTTCCTCGTCCATCAGCAGATTGCCGAGCGGGTCGGCGGACGTGGCGCGGATCAGCCCGACATCGATCGGAAAAGCGTGATACAGCAGCCAGACTTTCCCCCGTAGCGTCACCCGTTCGACCAGCGGTTCGGTGGTCTGGGCGTTCAGCCTGCCGCCGTCGTGCTCGGGGTCGATGAACGTGCCGAGTCCGACATGGGTGATGCAACCGGGACGGCCACCGGCGATGTCGCGGTAGAGTTGGCAGATCACGCCTTGAGGGAAATTGTAGGCTTCGATCTGACCGGCCATCGCCATTTGGCCGAGTCGTGGGCAGAGTCCCCAATGGCCACCGATGACGCGACGGAGCAAGCCGGGATGGGCGAGGTGATTCAAGCCGCGATGTTGTCCATCGCCCTGGCCGGCGGCATAGACGAGTGTCAGGCCCCGCGGATTCTCATCGGCCAAAAACCGTCGCTCGATCGCCGCGGTCAACGATTCCGGATGCCCGGCACCGACGAACCCACCGCAAGCGACCGTCACGCCATCGCCGATCAGCGCCGCAGCCTCGTCGGGTGAACAGAGTTTTTCCTGCACCTTCGCTTATCCCCACCAACCGCCGTTGACGTGCAGCGTTTG
>SKZY01000300.1 GCA_007127095.1 Planctomycetaceae bacterium | reverse complement strand
GGCCCGTTCGGTGATCCGCCGCTGTTCCTCTTCCAGCGATTCGAACTCTTGACCGTTTTCGGTCCGTGCCCGGGTGGAACGCTGCAGACGCTCGACCAGTTTCAGGTCTTTGATCATCTTGCCGACACGTTCCTTCTCGTCGCGAATCCGCTGTGGCCGATCCTCGCTGAGCAACAGCTTGAGCAGTTGATCGAGACCTTCCTTGGCGGACGATTGTTGATCGATCGCGTTCTTGAATTGGGCGTTCCGCAGCGATTGGCTGGCCGTACTCAGTTTGTCGAGCACAAACATTTCGCGGCTCTGCTTGGCGGCCCGCCGCAGCAGGGCAGCCCGTTCGGCATTTTCGTCCGCTTCGACGTCGGCCAGTCGTAGCAGCAACTCTTCGAGCCGACGATATCGCTCGGCCACCTGTTGCTGTTGATCGGCCAATGCCGGATCGTCACCGCAGGCCCGATCGCCACCCGGGCGGGTGAGCGAGACCGACGCGGTCCCGACGATCGTGATCGCGACGAGGAGAAGTCGGTTCAATTTCATTCGTCACTCCGGTCCGTTACGGATCGAGTTCGCTCGACTCTGTGGTGACGTGGTCGTCACTCGAACAAGTCTAGCACGCTGCGTTTCTGTTCTTTCTTGGTCTCTTCGATCAATCCGTCCTGACTTTCAATCAATTCGCGGACCATATCCAGAATCTCGTTGTAACTCTCCAGGTCAAGCATTTTCTCCAGTATAGCGGTCAATTGCAGCAGCACCTGTTCGGCCGTCTGAACCGCTTCTCCGGCTGCCTGCTGGGCGGTAGCCGTCGTTTCCGAACCGTCGGAGCCGGCGGATTCGTCCGATTCGTCTGGCGAGGTCGTCTGGCCGCCATTGCTGTTGGCCCCCTCAGAGGAGGGGATTCGCCGCCGGATCAGATCGATTTCGGTTCGCAATCGCGCCAGATCGCCGGCGATGATTTCACGCAGCGGGTCGCGGACGCCGCCTCCGATCCTTTCGCTGCGGTCGACCGAATCGACTCGATTGTTGGCCATTTCGTCGAGCAGGTCGTCGAGTGAAGTCGCGATCCCGGCCAACTCTTCGGCCGTCTTGGAAGCTTGCAGTCCGATCTGCTGGGTCCGCAGTCTCAGGATTTGCCGCTGTCGATCGGATTCAGCAGACGGATCGTCCTGGCCCGATGTCTCGCCATCGGTATCCTCGGTAACCGTAGCTTCTTCAACCGTAGTTTCCTCGCTGGCAGTTTCCTCGCCCGCGGCGTCATCCGGAGTGCTTTCGGCATTGTCTGGCCGCGGCGGAAAGGCGAGTTCGGGCTCGATCCCGACCAGCGAATCACGCATCAATCGGGTCTCTTCGATCGTCTGTTCGAGCCGGGCGCGGAGCGCCAATTCCCGGCGTTCGAGCAGTGAGAGGAGTGTTTCCGGAGTGACGATTTCCAACCGGTAGAGTTGGCCGGCGACCCGATGGGATTGGCCGTCGAGGTCGTAGTGGTCGGTTACCTCACCGATCAAATTGATCGCGCCACCCGGTTCCGGGATGGAGATTACGGGCGGCTTAGCGGCATCCAACTCGCGGAGGTCGATTGTCAATTCGAAATCACCATTCCGGTCCGGACGGATCGGCAGGTTGATCGTCGCTGGCACCGCGGATTCGGCGGGCATTGCGCCTTCAACCTCGGGTTGGTCGGCTGTCTCGGGGATGGCACCGAGAGTGATCGACGCCGATGCGATACCGTAGTCGTCGACCGCCCGGCCGACGATCGGGATCCGTGCGTTGCGGGTGACCGCCGTACCGATCCCTCGGAACCGGGTTTCGATCTCGGGTTGCTCATCCGCGACGACACCGAGGAAGTATCGGTAGGGGACTTGTGCGGTGATGCCGTCACGATCTTCGGGAACAACGACCAAAGTCGCCGGTTGCCGCATGTCTTCGATCACCAGCGAGAACTCGGTACCGTCGTCGCTCAGTTCGACCGCGGGGGTCTGGACCACGTTACCCGCCACCAACATGCGGGCATCGACGCGGTCCAGCGGGACACTCGAGCGTGCTGTCAGTTCGGCCCGTGCCCCTTCGCGGACCCGCAAACCGGATTGATAGTCGACCTTACGGCGCGGCGGAGATGTCACAGGTGTTTCGTCATCGGCTGCCGGCCAAAGGTAGGCGGGATCGGTGGTCACGACCTGCAGCCGGCTCAGGGCCGGTGGTTCGACCGCCTCGATCCGGTAACGGTCGAGTCTTGCGTCGAGGCCACGGACGGACAGTGAAAAACTCTCGCTCAATCCGGCCAGCGGAGGCCCATCGAGAACGAATGCCTGATACCCGTCGTTGACGCGGCCGACTCGTCGCATATTCGCCTGACCACGAATACCGGCTGCGGTCTCGAAGTGGACGGTACAGAGGTCGGGGACGACGGCATCGTCGGCGCGGGCCAGGACACGGAGGGTACCGCTGGAACCACGTGGCAACCGCATTACCCGATCGCTGAACTCGATCAATTTGGGCGGTGGGGCATCGGCCTCATCGGCCGAAACGGCAGGCAATTCGACACCGACCATTTCCAAGCTAGCCTGCCGTGGCCAGGGGGCGTCGGTCAGCAGCAACAGTCTTCCCGCTGCGCGAGCGAATGCGGACGGGGCGAGCGCGGCCAGCAACGTCGTCGCGACCACCAACGGGACGACGACCCAAACCTTTTGCAACAGCGGTCGCCAGCGAAAAATTCGATTCGAATCGACCCCGCCGACCGCCGCCGCTGCCTCGGCATGGACTCGACTGAGCAGGTCCGGGGCGTGGGCATCACCGGTCCGGCCGTCGCGTTGTAGCTGCACGGCGGTCACCAATCGGCCGCCGAGAGCGGGGTGGTGCCGTTCGACCAACAGCGCCAACGAATCATCAGGCAGCGGTCGGCGGAGCCTCGCGACCAGCAATTTGGCGAACAGCCAGACCGCTAAACCACCGACCGCTAACAGCAGCACCGACCGTGCCGACCGCGGCATTTCGGTACCGCCGAGCCGCACCGGCAGGAAGTCGATCAGCAACCCGATCCAGAAGGCTGACAACAGACAAGCGACCATCGCCAACACCGCGTCGGCGACGATATACCGTCGGACTCGCCCACGAAGCGACGTCAGCAGGCGGCGTAGTTGAGGATCGAGTGCGGGCATGATTATGATTGTGGTCGGTTGTCAAATCACGGGTCAAGTTCACGATCGCATTCGGTGCCCGCTCGCCGATCACAAGGATTCCGCTTCGATGATCTTGATCGGAACGATGAATATCACTCGGACCCGCGATCGGGGCGACTTTCATTGCCCGACGTGCGGCGGGATCCGCGAGTACTTGTTGAAGTCTCGCCGACCGTTCCTGACACTTTACTTCATTCCGACGGTGCCGATCGGTGGGGTCGAGTTTTTCGTTCGCTGCTCAGGCTGCAAGTCGCATTGGGACCCGGCGATCCTCGGGGTCGACGGCCAGGCCCAAAAGGAGTTGCAAGAGTTGGCTTTCGGCGGCGAGGCGTTTCGCTCGGCGGTGTTGGTCGCATTGGCCAGCGGTCCGCTGGACGATAACGCCGTCGAAACGCTGATTCGGATCTCCCCGCGGCTGTTGCCCGAACCGGTATCGCGTGAAGAACTCGGCGGACTCTGCTCTTCCGCCGAACAGAACCGAATCACGGCCGCCAATTACGTACGCAGTGTCTGTCCCGGATGGTCGGTCGATCAACGTCAATACGCGTTGCAGGCGATGTTCGTCGCCGCGACGGCGAGTGGCGAACTCGATCAGGCCAAGCTCAGTCTGCTGACATCGCTGCAGCGATCGTTGGAGTTGACTGACGAAGAGTTTCAAACGGCGATCGAATCCGCGATCGAATGGGACGTCGATGCTGCCAGCTGAACCCACTTAGGATCGAGCGGAAAAAGTGTCTGACATTTTTTCCCGCACATTGACTCAAACATCATCATCGTCTTCGTCGAACTCGTCGTCGAAATCGTCCTCTTCGCGGTCGGGGTGCAGTGGGTCGTCGGGGTCGAAAAAGAAATCGGCCAGGCCGAGCGGTACCGAATCGCCACCGAGTGTGCGACGACGTTTTTCCGCTAGGTTGTCGAGGTCCAAGGCGTCTTCACCGAGGCATTTTTCGAGTGCCTCTCGCCAGGCATCGTCGCGGGCGACCGGGTGGGTCGCGTCCTGCATCATCCGTTTGATGGCGTAGCGGAGCAGATTGATACCGTCGCGGGGCGAAAAGTCGAGTTTCAGTTCATGCGAATGCTGCAAAAACTCGACCGTCATCGCCAGCATCTCCGCCTCGGCGAACGGCAGGTGATACTGCAGAATCGCCATCTCATCTTGGCGGTCAGGAAATCCGATCGGCAATGTCGGTTGCAGCCGACTGAGGATGTAATCGGGGATTTCGAACGTCGATTCGTCCTGATTCATCGTCACCGCAGCGCGAAAGCTGGGGGCGGCATGAATCTTGATCCCGGCGACGATCGACTCGACATACCGACGCTGGTCGAACAGCGGAGCGAGACTCGCCCATGACTTTTCGTTCATCCGATTCCCCTCATCGAGGATGCAGACGCCGCCTCGGATCATCGCCGTCACCAGCGGCGAGGCGTGGTAAGAAATCTGGCCCCCCTGGCTGAGTACGGGAGTGACCAGCAGATCTTCGGGCCGGGTGTCGGCGGTACATTGATAGATGAATAGTGGCAACTGCTGGCGTTTGGCGGCCGCGATCGCCAGCTGGGTCTTGCCGACCCCAGGGGAGCCGACCAGTCGCGGCGTCAGCGGAAAGTCGCTCTCGTCGACCGTCAGCCAGCAGGCGAGCAACTGCGTCAAGACTTCGTGTTGACCGATCCACTGCCCCGGGCCTTCATACGGCCCCGATAGCTTGAGTGTTACGCCGTCGAGTTCGACAAACCGGTCAGCCTCCGATCGCGTCGCATCGTCGCCCGTCGCGGGTGAGTCCGGACGACGATGAGATTGAGAGGATTTTGAGTCGGGACGATTAGGGCTGGTCATGGCAAACCGGGCTGACGGCGGAAACGGACGCCACGACTCGGGCAGGGCGGCGAATCGCGACTTCGGTTCGCGTTCGTCCGATCCCACCGGTCGCGGCGGTCATCGATTCCTAAGAGCCTATCCCATCTCAACCGACCGTGGGATAGGCCGGCGCGTCGGCGGCACACGACGAACTTCTTGAGACTCTTCGTGGGCGTCGATAAGCTGGCAGAGCCTCGATCAGCGACGCTCACTCGAATTGCTTCCCACCCGCCACACCTATCCACCGGGCCCGCTCGTGTTGCCAACCCTACCCACTGCCCACCACTCCGTGCTGAAGACGTGGTTCCCGCTCACAATTCCGGTGTGCCGCTTGGCGCTTAGATGCTGCTTGACGCTGGGATGCTGCTTGGCCTGGTCGGCGAGTGGGCTTCCGTACCTGCATGCCGATGAACCCGAAACAGCGAGCGAAGGGGGGGCAGCCGAGGAAATGACTTCGGTGGAGATCGGCGGGTTGAACTTTCGGGTCGCTACTGGCTGGTCGGTTCAGCGGGTCGCCGACGCGCCGCTGGTTCGTTATCCGGTGCATGCCGACCTCGCCCCCGACGGTCGACTGTTCGTAGTCGAATCGTCTGGCAGCGGCGCCCCGGTCCAACAACAACTCGAGGAACGTCCGCATCGGCTGATCGTGCTGGAGGATTCCGACGGCGACGGTCGGTTCGACCAGCGTCAACTCTACGCCGACGGGTTGATGTTACCTCAGGGTGTGCTTTGGACCGCCGATGGCGTGTTGGTCGCGACGCCACCGGAAATTTGGCGGTATCACGACAGCAACGGTGATGGGGTCGCCGACGACGCCTCGGTCTGGTTCGACGGCAAGACCTTAACCGGATGCGCCAACGATCTACACGGCCCGTTTTTGGGACGCGAAGGTTGGGTCCATTGGTGCAAGGGAGCATTCGCCGAACAGACTTACGACCGCTCCGACGGCTCGAGTTGGTCGACTCGATCATCTCACGTGCTGCGGATGGACCCGCGAACTGGGACCGTCGAATCGGTGATGACGGGCGGGATGGACAATCCGGTCGAGTTCGCGATGAGTCTTTGCGGCGAGCGTTTTTTTACTTGTACCTTCATCCAACACCCGGCTGACGGCAAGCGAGACGCATTGGTGCATGCTGTTTACGGCGGCGTGTACGGCAAGGAACATGGTGTCCTGCAGGGCCACCCGCGGACCGGGCCGCTGATGCCGGTGATGACGCATCTCGGCCCGGCGGCGCCGGCCGGACTGACGGTCCGCGAATCGGCCTTGACCGACGATGACCTGTTCGGCGAATTGCTCGTCGCTCAATTCAATTTACAGAAGGTGTCGCGGCACCGTCTGGTCACCGACGGAGCCGGTCTGAAGACCGTCGACTCGGATTTGTTGGTCGCCGATCGTCCTGACTTTCACCCCACCGATGTGATCGAGGACGCCGACGGCAGCCTGTTGGTGATCGATACCGGTGGCTGGTACACGCTCTGCTGTCCGACGTCTCACATCGACCAGAGCGAGGCGACCGGCGGGATTTATCGGCTGACCCCGCCGCGTGGTGCTGTCGCTGATTCGGCGACGGCCGTCGACGAGGCGAATCGGCCGTCGCGACAGGCGTTGTTGTCGGCGATCGGCGAGATCGATTGGCAGCGGGCGACGGCGGATCAGCTCGCTGAACGACTCGGCGATCACCGGCCGCTCGTGCGTCAGCAAGCCCGCACGCACTTGCTGAAACACCCCGACGGGATGGCGGCGATCTTGCACGCCTGCCAATCTTCTCCGCTGCGCGCCGTGCATGCGACTTGGGCATTGGTCGAATCGATCGGATTGGCTGCCGAAGCCGACCGCCGGTCGTCGCTCGATTCGCTCGCCACGCTACTCGATTCGCCGACTACGGCGGTGCGATTGGTGGCCGCTCAGGGCCTCGGCTTGCACCGTGATTCCGCTGCGGTTCCGGCTTTGGTGAAGCTGCTCGCAGATGCCGACCCGAGACAGCGGCGTTACGCCGCCGAAGCGCTCGGCCGCATCGGAGACGCTGCGGCGGCTGGCGAATTGTTGTCACAACTCGATCGCACCGCTGACGACCGGGTTCTGGAACACGCCTTGTTGTATGCGCTGATCGAAATCGGTGACGCCGTCGTGCCGGCCATGCGACAGGCGTTGCAAAGCGAATCGTCCGGCCAACGGTTGGCGGCCCTCCGGGTGCTCGACCAACTCGACTCACCGGCGCTGGCGGCCGAAGACGTGTTGCCAATCCTCAGCTCCGACGATGATTCGGCACGCGATTTGGCCAGCGAAATCATCGCCCGGCGTCCCCAGTGGGACTCGATCGTCGCCGAGCGTTTGGAAGGATTGCTGATCCGATCCGCGGCGGCGGACGATTCATCGCAGTGGCAGCAGACGCTGCAGCGATTGTTGCTGCGTGACGGCTTGGCCGATGCCGTAGCGACGATCATCAGCCGTGGGCCCGACGCTGCCCGTAAACCGTTGCTCGCGGCGCTGGTGAGCCGTCCGCCAACGTCGCTGCCGTCCGGTTGGGGAGCCGCGATCGCGACCCGCTTGGCCAACGAAGATGTCGAGGCGGATGAGCTGCGAGGCTGGGCCACGCTGTTGCGATCGGTACGCTGGAAATCGGCAGCACCCGAACCGCTCGTCGCCGCTTTCGGCACGGCGATCGCCCGCCATCGCGAAGACCATGAGTTGTGGCTGGCTTTGGTTGCCGGCACGCCACCGGGTGTGGTTTGGCGTTCGGGTGAAGCCGACGACTCCGGTTTCGAATCGTTGTTGACTTCGATCGCGGACGGCGCGCCACCGGCTTGGCGACAGCAAGCACTCGCCGCGCTGGGGCAACAACCGCTGTCGTCCGCCGAGGCGAGCCGTTTGGCGACCGCCACGGAAACGCTCGGCCCGATGGAATTGACCGCTGTGTTGTCGTTGCTGCGGCCGCGTCATGATGAAGCGGTCAACCGTCGACTGCTCGCAGCCGTCGAATCGAGCCCGGGTTGG
>SKZY01000112.1 GCA_007127095.1 Planctomycetaceae bacterium | reverse complement strand
GTCGCGCCGGCGTCGTCGGTTTTGCCCGTTGCGACTCGTTGGAATCGAGCGACGTGGTGAATCGTTTGCTCGTCGCCGAGCGTCATGGTTCTTTTTCCCCGGGTTACGCTTGGCTCGCAAAGCGAGCCTGCGCTCACCCGGGGCTACTTCCGGTCGCCAGCTTCGCGGCTCGGAAAAGGAGGGAACCGAGTCGTTTTTGCTCAACGCCTGGATTGGGTTTCCGTCTAGCGATTAGGGCGCTACCGATCGATCAATCAGGCCCATCCGTCGATCGTTTCCGCAATGAACGCTCTGGCCGAGATTTTCGTTCCCGAATGCCGCGAAGCGGCCATCGGTAGTAGCCCCGGGTGGAGCGATGACGAGCTCAGCGAGTCGAGCGAAACCCGGGGTTTGCTACATCGACTGCATCGTTTCCAAAACCCGTCGAAACGGGACCCGTTCGCAAATCCCGAATCGGGCGTCACGGGTCAGTCTCGCTCGGGTGAACGCCGGCCCCGATAAGCCGCAGAGGAAGCGGGCACGGTTCCGAGGATCGACGAAATGGTCCGGATATCGCTTGGTTAATTCGACGATCGCGGCAGTGGCCGACGAACCGATCCCGGCTGCCGAGATCGGCGGGATCTCCCACGGCCCCTCACCACAACAGGCCGTGCATCGGCCGCAGGGTTCCGCCAACGCTTCCCCGAAATGCTGGGACAAGCGGTCGGCCAAGCAACCACCCGCCCCGGCAAGTTCGAAGACGTCATCCAGCCGAGTGATCTCCGCCGCTTCGCGATCGATCAGCCGCTGGTGCAGCGAATCGGCCAAAACCTTGACGTCGCCGAACGGCTTGAGTCGATGGTAGCCGTGGACGAGATCCGAGACCTGAACTTCGATCCAACCTCGTTCCGCCAAATGTTCGACCGCCTTGACCAGCCGTTGCCGCTCGCACTTCAATCGCCGGCCCGCCATCGCCATGTTGAGCAAGAACCAGGTCCGTCCTTTCGTCAAACATGACAACATCCCGACCAAAAACTGCCGCGGTTCACCCTTGAAATGCGACAAGATGTGTTCACTGGTGACCAGCGGTTTCAGCTTGTAGCTGTCGTAACGAGGCGACGTGCCGACGAGATAACCGTCCAGTTCGAGATAGGTCAGCAGCGTCCGGGCGACCAGAATGCGGATGTCGGTCTCGGCCGATAATTGGTAGTGGCTGACGTGAAACCTTTCGGGTTGCCCACTGATCAGTTCCAACAGCTTCCCGACGGCTTGTCGCGTCGGGGTGTCGCCGTAAGTGAAGTTTTCCAGCACCACGCGATCGTCGGCGACCAACAACAATTCGCAAACCGAATCGCCGCCATCGCGTCCTGCGCGACCGATTTCCTGGGCATACGACTCCAAGGATGACGGCGGGTTGTAGTGGTAGACATAGCGGATGTCGGGCTTGTCGATTCCCATTCCGAAGGCGATCGTCGCCACCACCGTCGCGTCGCTCGATTCCAAAAACCACTGCTGGGTTTCCGCCCGCACCGCCGCATCCAACCCGGCGTGATAGGGCCGCGCGTCGATCCCGTGTCGCGCCAACATCTCGGCGACGGCCTCCGCCGTTTTTTGCAGCGATACATAGACGATCCCCGCCCCCGGCGGACGCTGCTGCAATCTCGCCACCAAGGCAGCGTCGCGATCGCCCGCCGACAAAACCGAACTGCGGAGCACCAGGTTGGGACGAAAAAACGGTGTCCGGATCGCGTCCTCGGCGGCGATGTCGAACGCCGCCCGGATGTCGTCCAGCACCGGCGGAGTCGCCGTCGCCGTTAAAGCCAAGACCCGCTCCGCTTGCAGCTGCCGGGCCAGTTCCGCCAGCTTCAAATAATCGGGCCGAAAATTGTGTCCCCAACGACTGATGCAGTGGGCCTCGTCGACCGCGAACAGCGATATCCGCAAGTCGCCGATCGAAGCCCGAAACCGTTCGTTGAAAAACCGCTCCGGGGCGACATACAGCAGCTTCGTCTGCCCCTCGCGGATCGCCCGCATCGTTTCGTTGAACTCCTGCTGCGACAGACTCGAATCGAGTCGCGCCGCGGCGATCCCCCGCCTCGCCAACGCGTCACACTGGTCCTTCATCAGCGAAATCAATGGCGAAATCACCACAGTCGTCCCCGGCAGCAACTGCGATGGCAATTGATAACAGAGCGATTTACCACCCCCGGTCGGGAATACGGCCGCAGCGCTCTTGCCGGCCATCAGCCGTTCGATCACCTCGCGTTGCCCGGTATGAAACGACTTCAGCTGAAAGTCGCGAAGCAGCACCGCTTCGATCTCCTCGGCGATTCGGTCATTCACTTTTCCGCCCCCCGTGTTGGTGTCAACAAAAACCCAATTCAATTATGTACAAAAATCCACCACCGCGATCAAGCAATCCGGCACAGAAAATCATCGCGGAAGGCCAGAAAATGATGCGACTCAGAGGGGTTGTGGAACCGAAACCAGTTCCTATAATTCTCCCATCGTCGATGAGACTTAAGGTCGTCGCCGACGCCAGGCGCTGTAGCTCAATTGGTTAGAGTACCGGACTGTCGATCCGGTGGTTGCGGGTTCGAGCCCCGTCAGCGTCGCTCTCAGAAACCCCGGTTAACCTCGTGTTTTCCGGGGTTTTTTCGTGCCTCGACCGCCGAGTGACGAGTTTTTCGGCGGCGAGCGCCATCCCCCAGCCGTGACATCCGATGGAACAGAGTTTTTTGGCGTGGCTGCGAGGCCGCCTGCGATCGCTGCCCGGTGTGGCGGTCGGTATCGGTGACGACGCCGCGATCATCGATTGCCCGCCGGGACGGCAGTTGGTCGCGACTACCGATGCGATCATCGACCGGGTCGATTTCGTCACCGGCGAACACGCCTTGGCGGACATCGGCGTCAAGGCGATGATGATCAATCTCAGCGATATCGCCGCGATGGGGGCGACACCGACAGCAGCCTTGGTGACGCTCGCCCTGCCCACTCAGGCGATCCAAGACGGCGCCGTGACTCGCGGCGGGGCGACCGAAACGGCGGCAGCGGTCTACGAGGGGATCTTGCAGGCGGCAGAACGCTTTGGGGTCGCGATCGCCGGCGGCGACCTGTCGGTTTACGACGGGCCACTGTCGATCACGATCACCCTGTTGGGGACCGCCCCGACCGGGGCCGGTTGGCTCCGCTGTGGCGCGGTCGAAGGCGACCACTTGATCGTGACCGGACCGCTCGGCGGCAGCCTGCTCGGCCGCCACCTCAATCCCCGCCCGCGACTCGATCTGGTCGAACCACTCCGCGGCTGCGCCGACGTACACGCCGCGATCGACATCAGCGACGGATTTTCGCTCGACCTCGATCGCCTCTGCGCCGCCAGCGGCGTCGGCGCCGAAATCGATACCGCGGCGATCCCGATCCATCCCGATGCGGTCACCCGGTCCGAGACCTCCGGCACCACTCCGCTCGACCATGCACTCGGCGATGGCGAGGATTTCGAGTTGATTCTGGCGCTCAGTGATGACGATTGGAAGCGGTTCCAAGCCGCCTATCCCGACACCGAACTGACCGCCGTCGGTCGCTTCATCGGCCGTACCGGATTGTGGAGCCGTGGCGACCGCGGCTTGCGGAGGATGTTGGCCAGTGGGTTTATCCACGGCGGTCAACGCCGAACCGATGGCGAGGGCGATACGTGAACTCGGTTGATTTCCACGACGTCAACCTCGACCGGCTGCAATGGGTCGCCGACCGGCTTCATGAATCGTTCCCCCGCCATGTCGTGATCGGCCTGCGCGGCACACTCGGCGCCGGCAAGACTCGTTTGGTGCAGTGCCTCGCCGTCGCCGCCGGAATCGACGTCGCCGATGTGACCAGCCCGACATTCACGATCGTGCAACATTACTGCGGGAAACGCCGCATCCATCACATCGACGCCTACCGATTGGCCGATGAAGACGAGTTCGCCGAACTCGGCGGCGATGAACTGATCGAAGATGACGACGCTTGGGTGCTGATCGAGTGGCCTCAGCGGATCGCCGGTTGCCTACCGGCCGACACGTTGATGATCGAGATCGAATTGACTACCTCAGCAGCGAGCCACGGTACTGCCAACCACCTCTCAACGAGCCTCGCGGATGCGGCAACGACGGATGCGGGTCTGCGGCTGATCCGTTTTCATTGCCCCAACGACCGTTTTTTTCGACTCTTGTCCGACATCAAGGCGACCTACAAGCCGCTAAGCTGAGGACTTTGCGGAAATGCAAGTGTCTTGCTCCTTTTGTGCCGTTTGTCCGCAGCACCCGAAAAGCAAGTTCCTCGCGAAGAGGGCCCGACACGTTTTCCCGCGCTTTGCTATCGGTAAGAAAAAATGATCGGACGACTTTTTGGGGGTATCGTTGAGCGATGACAGCGAGCGACACGAACGTCGCTGAGGCCACGGAACAGGCCGCGGCACGCCGGATTTTGGACCTGTTCCTACCTGCTGCGGCTGCTCTTGCCGTCCACCGCTTGCCCGGCGGATTGAGCGGTGCCGCCGTTTTCGTTTGCCAATCGACCGACCAAAAGTTCGCACTCAAACGGTGGCCGCCGGGGACGAAGGCGGCGCGGGTCGACGAAGTCCACCAATGGCTAACCGAATCGCGACGGACCTGTTCGCTGATCCCGGCACTGGTCCGATCGACGCTCGGTGCGACGCGGTTGAGCTGGGAATCGTATCACTACGAGTTAGCCACTTGGGTACCCGGCGAACCGGTCGACGACCAATCCGATGGCGACCGCCTGGCGGAGATGATCGCAGCAGGTGCTGAAGCGATCGCGAAATTTCATGATTCGGCCCGTCATCTCGGCGTCAGCAACTCGCCACCACCTGCGGTGCTGCGGCGGTTGGGACGAATCGATGCACTGCGGCGCGAATTGCCAGCCGCGCTGGCCGACCAACCGTCGCCGACGCCGACACTCCGCTGGGCCGCCGATTGGTTGCGCCGAGTCGGCTCCGGGACGCTCGATGCGGCTGCCTTTCGACTCGGCCGTTGGGCTGGCCAGCTGCTGCCAACCCAGGTGGTCCTGCGTGATGTCCACCGAGACCATGTCCTGTTTCTCGATCATCGCGTCAGCGGCATCGTCGATTTTGATGCCTTGGGGATCGATTCGATCGCCGCTGACCTCGGTCGCTGGGTCGCCGGCTTGCTCTCACGCGAGCTGACCGAGCCAGCGGAATCGGCGGACAGGTTGTGGGCTGCCGCCGAGCGGGGATACCGAAGATACGGTAGGATCTCATCTGGCGAAATCGAGCTGGCACGTGATATTGCCGCAGCGTCGGAGGTGATTCAGTTGGCAAATTGGGTCGTTTGGACTCATTCCGATTGGCCGCGATTTCACCACTGTAAGGACTTGGTCGATCGCCGCGTCAGTGAGATCATGCGTAGAATGGAATCGGACCCAAACCGCCTGTCGGCGGGATAGAAGACAATCAGGCTCACAGGATCCCGTAAACGACCATCGGGAAATGAAACGATGAAGGCAATGATCAGAATCGGATTCCGCTGTGGCTTCGCGGTAGTCCTCATGGCCGCTGTCCTGGCGAGTCCGACCGCTCGGGCCCAAGGTGATCTGTCGGCGGGTGATCTGTCGGCCGAATTGGATGTCTTCCCCCGATTGGAGCTTGGGGCGATCGGTAGCGACTCGGCGGCCGACATGCCGGCCAAGCTGTCGGCCAGCTACCTTCGCCAAAGCGATACCCGGGGTAGTGTGACAGTCGAAGCTCGGATGCAACCGAAATGGCACGTTTATTCGTTGACCCAAGCCGCCGGCGGTCCGACCCCGACGACGATCAAGCTGACCGGTCCTGACGGAGTGAAACTTGTCGGTAAGTTCCAGCCGAGCAAGCCGCCGGAAGTCAGCACGAACGAGATTTGGCCAGGGCTGCCGATCGAAGAACATTCCGAGCGGATCCGCTGGACCGCCGAGGTCGAGTGGCCAGCCGGTTTCAGTGGCGAACTCGAATTGACCGTCAACGCCTTGGCCTGCAAGACCGACGGTTCTTGCATCCCGCTGAACGAGAAATTGACCGCCCGTCTCGGATCGGCCGGCGGCACCGCTTCACCGAAGAACGATCCGGACGCAGCCGCGGCACCTGCCGCTCCGCCCCAACTCGTCGCGGATGATAACGAGGCCGATGGCGAGACGCTGTTTCGCAACGAACGGTCGGTGGTGCAGTGGAGCGGACGAGTCTTGCCGGCCGAAGCGGCCGTCGGTGGGCGCGCCACGCTGCGGCTGACCGCGAAGCCCGACGAGACTTACCACGTCTACGCCGCGGCCGTCGATGACAGTGAAAGTCGCACCAATATCGTCGTCACCGACAAGGCGGGTTTGCGGCTCGGTATGCCCCAACCGCCATCTGCACCGATCGTCAAAACGATCCTCGCAGGTCTTCCTCCGGTCGCCTTCCACGAAGGCGAGATCACCTGGGATATCCCGATCGAAATCGGGGCCGATGTCGCCCCGGGAGCGAAAACGATTCGCGGGCTGGTCGCCTATCAAGCCTGCACTGACACCAGTTGTTTGCAGCCGCGGGCATTGCGTTTCACAGCCCGCATCGACGTCACGCCGATGGCGAGTGAGGCGAATACGATGCGGGCTGTCCGCTTCGCCACCGCCCCCTACGGTGAAACGATGGACGCGGCCGCCGAGACTCGTTGGGTCGACACACTCGAAGCGGCCGACTCCGGCGAACCGGACAGCGGCACCCAAGCCGCCGCGCCACCGATCGGCGATACGTCTCAACCAGCTTCCCCCGGTGAATCCTTGGGCGACGGCAGCCGACTCGCTTCTTCGCCCTTTTCGCTGATCGCGATTTTGGCGATGGGTTTGGCCGGCGGCGTGATCTTGAACCTGATGCCGTGCGTGTTGCCTGTGGTCGGGCTGAAGATCATGTCGTTCGCGTCGCAGGCGGGTGAAGATCGCGGCAAGGTACTGGCGCTGAACGTCGCCTACACGCTCGGCATTCTGATCGTCTTCTGGGCTTTGGCCGCCTTAGCGATCGTCTCGACTTACTCTTGGGGACGCGAGTTTCTCGGTATCGAAGGCCAAATGTCCTGGGGCCAGCAGTTCCAATATTTCGGATTTCGCTACGCCGTGATCCTGCTCGTTTTCGCCTTGGCACTCAGCTTTTTGGGGGTTTGGGAGATTCCGCTGCCAGGCTTCGTCGGCGGCAAATCGACGCAGCAATTGCAGCAGAAAGAGGGCTTTTCTGGAGCGTTTTTCAAGGGGATCTTCACGACGTTGCTGGCGACTCCTTGCAGCGGCCCGCTACTGGGTACCGTCTTCGCCTACACACTCGGAAAGTCAGCGTGGGTGATCTTTGCGATCTTTTCGTCGATCGGGCTCGGGATGGCGATGCCGTACCTGTTGATCGCCCTCTTTCCACCGCTGATCGCCTTCCTCCCCAAACCGGGTGCCTGGATGGATACCTTGAAGCAGTTGCTCGGTTTTTTGCTGTTGGCGACGGTTGTATTCATCTTCTCGTTTTTTCCCGACGATGATCGCGTCCTCGTCTTCACCTCGCTGATCGGTGTCTGGTTCGGCTGCTGGGTGGTCGGTTTGGTCCCGAACTGGCAGACGTTGTCAAAGCGATTGACGGCATGGGCGGGTGGCATCGGTGCCGCCGCGGCGGTCTGCTTCTTCGCGTTTTGGGCGACCGCCGCCGGTCCCGTTGTCGTCGCCTGGGAGCCGTATGACGAAGCTCGATTGGACCAACTCCGTCGCCAAGGCCGCACGGTCTTGATCGATTTCACCGCCAAATGGTGTGTCAACTGCCAAGTCAATTACCGGGTTGCGATCAACACCGAAAAGACCGGACGGCTGGTCAGGGAACTCGATGCCGTTGCGATGTTGGCCGATTGGACCGACCACAGTGAAGAGATCCGTGCCAAGCTGCAAGAGCTGGACAGCAATTCGATTCCGGTCTTGGCGATCTATCCGGGTGATGCCCCCGACAGCCCGATCATCCTTCGCGATCTGGTCACCCAAGGTGAGGTGTTAACCGCGCTGCGGGCCGCG
>SKZY01000124.1 GCA_007127095.1 Planctomycetaceae bacterium | reverse complement strand
TCAGTTCGTGGTAGCGGCGGAACGCTTCTTCGCGATCCGCACCGGGTTTGTGCTGGCGACGGTCGATTTCGACGTACCAGCAGTGGTGAGCCTTCTTGAAGAACGGCTTGGGGAAGTGAGGCATGGCACGAGCCCTCCAGTCGGTTGATGGGAACCACTAGAGGCGACCGAAAGGCTCGCTTCGGCCTTCGCCTGTTTGGCAGCAGGCGGGGGCCACTTTCACATTCTACCCGTTGCAGGCAAGCGCGGCGGGAGCCAGTTTTCGGACAACTTCTCGGACAGAGGCCAATTTTCGGCTTGTTCGAATTGTCGTAAGTCCTTTGCTGGCAAGGAATACGCCCGACAGGATTCGAACCTGTAACCTTCGGCTCCGGAGGCCGACGCGCTATCCAATTGTGCCACGGGCGCGGCTGTTTTGCGATCGCTGATCGCGTTTCGATCAGCCTTGGTGCTGGTGAGAATAACGCCTGGCTGGCGGGCTGCAAAGTGGCGTCGGCCGATTCGGTCGCGGATTCGGGGTTGCCCGCGTCTCGGTTGGTGCCTTATCAGCAATCGATTGAGGTGCTGTTGGGTCGGCGTGGCTCAGGGGCCGACTGGGTCGTTTCAATTGATGAATCTGCGATGCACGATTACGAGTTCCGCGGAATGACGATGCGGCTGTGCCTGATCGCGCTGCTCGGCTGGAATGTCGCGGCTGCCCATGAGGCCGATCCGGTCATCGGTGCAGCGAATCCGGATGCAAACGGAGCGGTTTCGGCAGTGAACCCCGCAGCGGGTGATGTGGCTGCCGGTGCGGACGGGACCGGTGGCGAGGCTACGGTTGACGACGTTGCCATGGGCGGAACGGTCGATCTGCGGTTTGTGTTGACTTGGTCGAGCGAGCAGGCTCGTCATTGGAGCGGACGGATCACGGTCGAGGGCGAGGGGCGGATTTCCGACCCGGTCAACTTGTCGCCAGGCCCGCTGATGAGCGGCGGTATCCATTCACTGAGTCCGACCCGGGTCGATTTTCGGCCGCCTTCGCGTCGACCGCTGATTCCTTCAGGCGAAGATCGAATGAGCGCTACGGCGACGTCGCGCGGCGGGTTGTCGTTGCGGGCCGTCGGTCGAGAGTCCACGCGATTGAGTGTAGCGGTCGAATCTGACGGCGATGTGCCAGATCCGATCGACATCAGTTTGGCCGAGTTGGTGGCCGGCGGTGTTGAAGTCCGCATCGATGCCCAGTCGACTCTTTCGCTGCGACCGGTTACGGGGCAAAGTCTGCGGGTGCGGTTGGGTGATGGCGAGACGATCATTGCCGCCGGAGAGCCGATGTCGGTCGGGTTACGAGCGCTGCGGGCGATTCCGATTCCCACGGGCGATGGCGATTGGCGGTTGCAGTGTGATGTCTATCTGGCGGCGACGGGCAAACTCGTTTCGACCGATCATTGGCCGGCGGAAGTGGTCGACGGTCGCTGGGTCATCGCCCCGCCGATCTGGCAGGCACCGGCGATCGATGGCCCCTATCGACTTCATTGGCGGCTATGCCGCGTGCCGGAACATCGGGGAGCGATTGCCGATGCGATGTCGCCCACGGCTTGGGCAAACTCGGTGACACGGACCATCAACGGAATCAACACCGTGATTCCCGCTACCTTCGGTGCACCGCTGGTGTTTCCGTTCGGAGCGGCGAACGATGCTGAATCACCTACCGAGTGCTTGGCTGAGTCGACTTTTTCGATCGCAGTTGTATCTCGTAGCGGAGGCGGTACAGCGAACGATACAGACAACGTTTCGGACGGGCGTCCGCGGGTACGTCGCACGGCATGGATGACGCGTTGGTCGTCACTCGGGGATGCTGAATCGGTCGCTGGCGGAAGCGCGCCGGTGCGGTTGTTGGGGAAGCCCGCGGGTGATTGGATCGCGGCCGCATCTGGGATCGGCCGGACGGGTTCGCGATACAACGGTCAGCGTTTGACGGAATTGCCGGCAGGTGGCCGAATCGAATTGCAAGCGCCGCTAGCTCGGGTCGGCAAGCGTCATCGAGCGATTCTGCGTCTACCAACCGGATTGCCGATGCGACTATCGGTCGAGACGGTCGACGCGACGAGATTCGTGGATCGCACGGAACGGGAACCGGCGATGGCGGTACTGCGGAACGGGTATGAGGGGACCGAAGAGGCTTGGCATGAGGTAACGATCGATTATTGGCCGCGATCGGCTGATACCCGAATCGTGATCACGAATCTGTCGCCGATCCGAGCGGTCGGGATCGGTGCGGTGGAGGTTTTATCGGCCGACGACGACGACGCGATCACGGCCGCAGAAGCGACGGGACCGCGAGCCGGCCGTTTGGCGGCACTGCGGTTGGAATTGGAGGACTTGTTCGAACAATTCGGGGCTGCGGGAGTGCCTAACGAACTTCAACCGCTCGACTATCACGCCGCTTGGGTGGCGACCGAGCGATTGATCGAAACGTTGGTCCGGCAGGGTTACGGGGGCGTGATGTTGACGGTCTCGTCGGACGGCGCAGCGCTCTATCCGACTCGGTTCGGCCATTCGCCGATGATTTGGAACGCCAATTGGCACAGTGATGCAGGTTCGGTTGACACGCTGGAGTTGATGTTGCGACTGTTCGAGCGAGCGGGGCTGCAATTGTTGCCGTGCATTCGTCCGAGTGGTCCGAGTTTGGCGGTGGAGCGGCAGTTGATCGACGACCCGAAACGGGTTGAGTCGGTCCTCGCCGTATCGCCTTGGTCGGGACAGTTTGGCCGCCGGAGTTTCGACGCTCGTCAGTTGAGTTCCTGCGGGCTCTACAATCCGGTCGCTGAGCCCGTGATCGCTGACGTGATGGCTAGGCTGGCCGAGCTTCATCAGCGGTGCGGTGATCGACCGGCGGTTGGCGAGTTGGGAATGTTGGTGGATCAGCGGTGCCATTTAGCGCTTCCTCCGCCAGAACTGGTCGACCCGCAAACGCTAGACGCGTTTCACGCCAGTCTGGGCGAGACGGCTCCGCAGCGGGCTGAGTTGGTCGCCTGGCTGAAGCGATCGGGTTATGAGCCGTTGCAGCAGTGGCGAGCGGGGCAGATTGTGGAGCGAATGCGTGAAGCGATGGAAGGATGGGGCGAACGGTCGCTGGTTTTGGCGTCGATCGATTCTGCCTTGCCCGCTCATCTTGTCGCGCTGGGTCGCGACGGGCGAGTGAAGACGGCGGTGTTGCACCGCCGATCGTTGATCGAGCCGATCGCGCTACGTGGCCGCGACGAGGCCTGTAACGCCAGCATTGCGATCGCGGGCGGCAGTGACGTCGACGGATTGGCGCATGCCTGCGGGGTGTTCCATCATCCGGTAACCGAATTTCGCGTCATTACCGACATTCAGGCGAGAACGGCGGCCGCAGCCGGATCGGCTGAAGGTTTGGCGGCGATACGACGGATGAGCTTGCTGCGGGACGATGTCGAATCGGCGCTGGCATTGGCTCAATTGCTCGGACGCAGCGATCGGACGATGATCGCTTTGGGTGGGGGGGCTAATCAGCAGAGTGTCGGTGAAGTTTGTCGCCGTTCGCTGCGCCGTTTTTCGCTATTGCCGCCGACGGCGATGCAGGATGTCGCGGCAACGGAATCGGCGAGTACCGCGGTCCGGGTCCGTCAGGGCCGTTATCGCGGCGACACTTTTGTCTATGCGGTGAATCAGACGCGTTGGCCGCTGCGGCTTGACGTCACGTTTTCGCGAACCGCTCGCGTCAGGGAGGTCGAATCGGCACTCAGTGACGATTCGCCCGCTGCTGAGAGCCGGGTAATCGAGACGGGGCAACGTTGGCGAGCCGAATTGGCTGCTGGTGAGTTGGTGGCGATCAGGGTGCAGGGCGAAGACGTTGGGATCACCGGTTGGCAAGCCGTATTCAACGGAACCGTGGGGCAGAGCGAATTGATTCGGCGTTGTGTTCAGGATGCGGTAGCGATCTCGCCGGAGTCATTTGAAACGATTCGGCAAGACCTGTTGGTCAATGGCGGTTTCGAGCATTCGGCGGCCGAGAGTGTTTCCGGTTGGTTGACGGCCCAGCATCCTCCGGGGGCGGTACGCATCGATTCGCGGGTCGCGTTCGAGGGGAATCACTCGCTGCGTTTGACGGGGCAAAGCGATCGGACCGGTGGGAGTTGGATCGTCAGCCAAGTCATTCAGCCACCCGCTTCGGGGCGGCTCGCGGTCTCGCTGAGGCTGCGAGGCGAGTCGGAGGGTTCGGAGGGTACAGAAGCTGGCCGGCCACCGCTGACGGTTCGAGTGGCATTGGAGGGGACCGTTGCGGGGACGCCGATTCAAAAGACCGTGCTGATCGATGTGCCGCGAGACGGTAAGTGGGGCGCCACGGAGCGACTGGAGATCGCTCGATTGCCGAGCATACCGGTTGAATCGCTACGACTGACGGTCGATTTGATGTCGGCGGGTGTGGTCTGGGTTGACGACATCCGCTTGTTCGACCGATTCATGACGAAAGCCGAGGCGACCCATTGGGAGCACATGGTTTTTTTGGCATCGGGAGGGGTTTCTCGGGGTGATCTTGCGGGGGCGACCCGCCTGTTCGATTCGCATTGGTTGGCCGATTTGGCGTTCATGCGGCAAACGGTGGAGACGGGTGAGGTAGCGACAGCTGGCTATCTCGGTTCGTCCGCCAAGGTATCCGCGGCGAGTTCGGATGTCGCGGCGATGCCGGGGAATATTGATGCCACCGCCGCCGTAACGACCGATAGGGGGGACATAAATCGCCCCAAAGTCATCGAGTCGTCGGCTGGCGAAGCTGGTCGGGAACCCGGCGGGTTCCGTGATCGGTTAAAATCTTGGCTACCCAGGCCGGTAGGATTGTGGTAGTTGACGCCTGTGATTTTTGATCGTTATCCCCGCGAGCAACGGTTGGCGATATGAAGCGTTTCCTCTGGTCCGTCGCGATTCTGTCGGTAATGGCCGTAGTCGTATCGTTGATGGTCTCGATGTGGGCGATCGAGCGGACGCGTTTCGTCCCCGATTTTTATCAACAAGCGACGATGGGTTTACCGGTCGACCTCGATTCGGCGATCGCCAGTTTGGAGAACGATGTCATTCGATTGCAGGGAGATGCGTCACAATTGGGGGGCTGGAACGCCGCGTTCACCGATGCACAGATCAATGCTTGGCTCGTGCAGCAATTGCCAAAGGAATTTCCGAACCTGCTGCCTCACGGGGTCATCGACCCGCGGATCGTGATTGAGGACGGACGGGTATTCGCGGCGGCGCGATTTCGCAACGCCCACATCGATACCGTGATCTCCTTCGAAGTCAAAGTAGCGCTTACCGAGCACGCCAACGTGCTCGCAATCCGCGTGAATAACCTCCGTGCCGGATCGTTGCGACTGCCGCTGTCGCGGTTCCTGCGGGGGATTTCTCAAGAGGCGGCCAAAAGCGACATGGAGGTCTGCTGGGATATGGATCAGAGCGAGCCGGTGGCGTTGGTTACCGTCCCTAGCGAGCATCCCGGGTACGTTCACAGTCCGGTGGTGGTCGAATCGGTCTGTATGTCCGACGGCATGTTGCGATTGTCAGGGAATACGGGGGCCGAAGCTCATGAAGCGTTTACGCCGCAGGGGCCCGTCTATCAGCTCGTATCGACGCGGCTAAGTCGCGTGTTAGCCGGTAGAAACCCGAACCGCCATGACGACGAATCACCGTCACAGGTTCGATAGAATGTTCCGCAGCCCGAACGGTGGCCGAGAAAATCGACTTCCAGCCGGTCCGGAAGTTTCGCTCGTGCGACGTAGACGCCCGATTCGACACGGCTGACCGTTCCCCGGTCACGTGAGATTGGCCCTTCGTAGTCGAGGTAGACGTGTCGGTGGAGCGGCAGGGAGAGGGCGTCGAGCAGCGTTTCGCGATCGATCGCTGGCATTCGCTCGGTGGCCCAGGTCAGCAATCCGGCCTCGGTTTCGAACATCCAATCGAAGTGGTCGCCCCGTTGATCGAGCGAATCGGATTCGGCCGCACCTCGGGGAGTCGGCAATCGATGCCTGAGGACGACGTAGCGGAGCTGAGTCTCGGTCAAGTTTCCGGGCCGGGGTCGGTGGATGGCGGCGGCGTCGAACCGCCTCGCCACGTCGGCCGCTTGCGTCTCGCCTTGGGGTGATGGGGGTTAGCCAGATGCGGCGTGTCGCGGAACGAAAGTCGTTTTGACATCGGTCGATCGGTGAACCGCACCGCCTTGGCCCGCAGCTTTTTCTCCCGCGAGAAATATTCGTCGTCGATTTCGAACTCGACATAGGTTCCGGCTTCGGGCGGTCGGCTGAGGCCGCCGCGGTTGTCTTGCCAGGCCGATTTATGAAAAAAGACATCCTCGCGGAAGTCTTCGGCGTCGATGAAGCCGAAGTCGCCTTCAGGACGCATGAACTTGACCACTCCCAATCGCTTGCGCTGGATATGAAAGGGTTTTTCGGGATCGGGTCGGGACGCCGGAGGGGTACGTTTCACGGGCTCGATTTCGCGGGAGTGCCTTGACGGAGGCGATCAAAATACTCGCGGGTGTGATCGCGTTCAACGCGTGGCAAAGTTTGATTTTCCAGCGGATCACTCCGATCGGAAACAGCGCCGCTGACCGCTTCCTTGATCGATTCTCGGGAAACCCCCTTGCGGTTGGGTCCGTCGGCAACGCCAGCGATCACGCCGCGGCCGGTTTTCGGTTCGCCGCGGACTTGCGAATCGTAGCTACTGGTGTCGGTCTGTTCTTCGTGCTGTCCGCCAGGCCCCTTCCCGCTCCCGTACTGGTCTCCGCCATTGCCGCGGCCCGAATTCGAGTTGCCACGCGATTCTCCACGCGAGTCGCCACCCGATTCACCGCCAGAGGCGCCGCCACCTTGGCAGTGCGAGCAACCTTGCGCGCTACACGACTCACAGCGCAACTGTTGTTTGCTTTGGGCCAACGAGTCGAGCGTATCTTGGAGATCTTCCAGCTGTTCCTGGGCAGCTTGCATTTGCTGGAGCTGATTCGCCATCGCTTCGAGGGCTTCGGCGGCATCCGCGGTCTGGCCATTTTGCAATGATTCGGCGGCTTGCCCCAATGCGTCTGCCATCGATTGCAACTGCTTCATCGATTGGTCTTGAGACGTTAACCGATCGAGTTGTTGCTGTAACTGGTTGGCGTCGGCGTCGCGTCCGTCGCGTCGAGCTTGGTCGATCTGTTCGCGGAGTTGTGTCTTGGCCTGATCGTGTTTTTCGCCGGCTTTGCTGAGCCCGTCACTGAGCGTTTCGATCTGTCGCTGCAGCTCTTCACGCTGGGGTTGTGTCAGATCGCCGTCGCGTAGTTTTTTCGTCAACTGGTCGACCTGTTTCTGAGCATTGCCGAATTCACCGTTTTGGAACGACTTGACAAGTTCGCCCGCAGGACCGCTGTCGGCGTCCTGCAAACGCGCGAGCGTTTGTCGCAGTTGGTCGGGCGACCCGAGCTCTTCACGGCGTTTATCGAGCTGTTTTTTAATATCGTTCAGTGCGATCATCGCCTCCTTCGGGCCGACGGCCGATCGTTGATCGAGCTTGTTGAGTTCGGCTTCGACTTTGGTGAACAGTTCTTCGGCATCTTTGAGGCCGGCGGCTTCGGCTTCTGTTTTTTGTTGGCGAATTTTTCGTTTGAGGACCTCGGTGGCCGCCGTGACTTGTGCGGTTTGCGACACGAGTTCGGCGGAGACCTCTGACTCGCGAGACGTTTGGCCTGCCACGGGCAGAAATATCGTCGCAGCCATCAGGGCGGCGGGGATCAGAGGGAGCCAACCCGAGCGGCTAGGAGCGAGTGGGAAGCGGTCTCGAATGTCGATCGGTTCGGCGCTGCGGGTGGCATCGGCGACGAGAGCACGGCCGATTGCCGTTTCGCGAACTTCGGCGGGTAGGGCGAACACGCTGCCGAGCCGTTCTTGCAGTTTGAACCGGGTGTCGATCTCCGTAGCGACTTCGGACCCGGCAGGTGCTGTCACGATCGACCAGCCGAGGGCGACGAGCAAACCGGTCGCGGTTGCACCAAGAATCCACGCGGAATCCCAGAGGGCGACGTCGACCGGAACGACGACGCACGCCCTGACGATGATCGCGATCGCCGCAACCGCCCAGGTGACGGCGAGCGCCCGGCAAGCTGTCCGAGCGAAGTTCGCCATGACCAACCGCCGGCGGGCTCGTCGAATTTGGGATTCGATGACGTTCATGTTCGATCCGTTTGCCGGTAAAGGGTAATATCGAATAATACCGTTTCGTCCACCGCTTTTCTGCATTGTCACCGATATGGAACCTGCCGTCACCGACCAATCGACTTTGAAGCTTGACGATCCCGACCAGTCGCCCGATACCGATGTCGTGATTTTTGACGGACAGTGCCGTTTTTGCACGGCGCAAGTGCGGAATTTGAGTCGGTTGGATCGTTGGAGCGGGCGACTGAGTTTTTTGTCACTTCACGACCCGCGGGTAGCGGACCGGTACCCGGATCTGGCTTACGACGACCTGATGGCCCAGATGTACGTCGTCGATCGCCAGGGGAGGCGTCATGGCGGCAGTGAAGCGGTCAGGTATTTAACGCGACGCTTGCCGTTGCTGTGGCCGGTGATGCCGATCCTGCACCTGCCGGGGACGGCCGGGTTGTGGCGTTGGGGCTATCACCAAATCGCCAAACGTCGCTATCGGATCGCCGGCAAGGATTGTGACGACGGCGCCTGTTCGATCCATCTCGATCGCTGACTGAAGTAGAGGGGGCACGGCGGTTAAGGGGTCAGGAGTCAATTGCCGGAACGGCCCTGCGGGTGCTTTGCACAATTGACTCCTGACCCCTTAACCGAATCGGAACGGCCCTGCGGGTGCTTTGCACAATTGACTCCTGACCCCTTAACCGAATCGGAGCTTTCGCAGTTCGTCGGCGATGATCGCCAAACCGTCGCGGACGACCGCGGGCTCCATGGCGTAGGAGACTCGGATGCATTCGTGACCATGTCGCCAGTCGGGCGAGTTTTCCAGGCCGAAGAAGAAGTAGTGACCGGGGATCACCAGCACACCGCGGGCTTTGAGTCGCTGGTAGAGTTCGGCTGAGGTGATCGGCAGATCGGGAAACCAGAGCCACAGGAACAGTGCGCCCTCCGTGAGGTGCATCATCCAGGGGCCTGACGAATCACCGAACGCCTCTTCGGCGGCCTGGCGGGCGAGTTCGCTGCGGTCGTGGTAGTAGGGGCGGACGACGTCGCGGCTGAGTCGCAGCAGATCACCCGATTCGATCAACGGCAAGACGATCTGTTGGCCGAGGCTGGGGTTGGACAAGCCGGCGATCGCGTTGATCGATCCCAACGCTCGGATGATTTCGGGCGGACCGATCACGATCCCGGTGCGGGTTCCCGGCAGCCCGAGTTTGGACAGGCTGAGCGTCAAGATGACATTTGGGTCCCAATAGGGCGTCGCTTCGCCGAAGGAGATCCCCGGGAACGGCAATCCGTATGCGTTATCGATGATCAGCGGAATCGCTTTAGCGCGGGCGAGTTCGGCGAGATGGGTAATTTCGGCATCGGTCAGCACATTACCGGTCGGATTGGTCGGCCGCGACACGCAGATCGCCGCGATCTCGTCCGCCAATTCGATGCGATCGAAGTCGACGTGATACTTAAACGAATGGGGGCCGAGCCGTTCGATCTGCGGTTGGACCGGTCGGAACAATGCCCCTTCGACACCTTGATCGGCGTACCCGATGTACTCGGGGACCAATGGCAGCAGGATTTGGCGACGGCTGTCGTCGTCCATCCGGCCGGCGAGCAGGTTGAGCAGAAAGAAAAACGCCGATTGTCCTCCGGCCGTGACGGCGACGTTTTCGGGGCCGATATCCCAACCGAAGGCTTCGCGGTGGAGTCGTGCGATCGCGGTCAGGAACTTGGCATTTCCCCGCGGCGGGTCGTAGGTGGTCAGCGCCCGATCGAGTCCCCCCGGTTCATCGAGAAGCTGCGTCATCCGTTCTCGCCAGACGGCATCGATCGCCGGGATTCGGGCCGGTTGCCCGCCACCGAGCATCTTCAGGTCGGGGCCACCGTCGGCCAGGGCATGGCCGAGGTCGTCCATCAATTCGCCGATACCGCTGCCGCGACCGAGAAATCGACCGAATGTCGAGTATTGGTAAGACACGGTCACCGCCCCTCGTCAGTCACGTCGACATCGGGTGCCGATGTCGATCCGGCCGACGTGTTCGATCCGGCCGAAGTGTTCGATACCTTCGTCGTACTCGGTTCGCGACGGAGCAGCGGGAAGGGGAAGATGCCTGAGCCGTGACCATCGCTGAAGCTGATGTTGTAGGCATAGTTGCCGACCGGTCGCATCGATTCGACGGTCAATGGCCGAGCTTCGGCGGCACTGATGACCGGCAGTCCGACCGGTTTGGACGATGGCGCTGCTGTGGCCCGTTTCTTTTCACGGCAGGTCGCGCAGGGGCAGAGTCGGCGCAGTTCACCGGGCGACCAACGCGATTCGTCGCCGTCGTCCCAAGTGATCAAGATCGCGCCGTCGGCTTGCCGCCCGATGGCGGTCGGAATACTCATCATTACTTTCCTACTGTTCTCGTACCCACCGTCGCGCCTTCGCTTCGAACCGCGGCAACGATGCCGGCGCGACTCCATCGACGTCGATCCTCAGCCCCAACTGTTCTCGAAAAGCCGTCGCGAGCCGCTTCGGCAGGTCGGCCTTGTGCTCGCACTCGATCTCGACTCGCAACTGGGCCATCGCATCTCGGGTCGTCGTGTAGACGCGGTATTCGTTGTTACCGGCGAATCGACGTACGATCGCTTCGATGCTGCTGGGAAAGATGTTGATTCCTCGAACGACAACCATATCATCGGCGCGGCCGACGACACCTCCGTCGAGGAACAAAAAACGATTGGTCGGATCGGGGCTGGCGACGGCCGACACCAAGTCGCCGGTGCGATAGCGGATCGCCGGGGCACCGCAGCGTCCCAATCCGGTCAACACCAGTTCTGCCAATTCGCCATACTCCGCCCGCCGTCCGCCGGGATAATCGCGATCGAAAACGAGTCGTTCGGCGATGAACTCTGACTCGATCACATGCACCCCCGTCCCACACCGGCTGCCGACTCCCCAGGCGCCCAGTTCGGTCGCTCCGGTATGATCGATCACTCGAGCGTTCCAAGCTGCCTCGATCTGCGCGCGGACTGCGGCGATCGAGCCGCCCGGTTCGCCGGCGACGATGATCCGGGACACCGCCGAACTGCGGAGATCGAGCCCATTGCGGGCTGCGATACTCGCCAGATGGAGCGCATAGGTGGGCGTGCAACAGAGCAGGTTGGCGTCACAGCGGATCAGCACCTTCAATCTCATCAGGCTGTCCATGCCACCACCCGGGATGACCGTCAGCCCGCGGGCGACGCAGGCGTCATGAGCGGTCCAAAAACCGATGAATGGCCCATAGGAAAACGCCATGAAGGCGACATCGCCGGGGCCTACGTCGGCGGCATCGAGCACATATTGCCAGCATTCGAGCCACCACTGCCAATCGTCCGCGGTATCGACCAACCGTAACGGCTCACCGGTCGTACCACTCGTCTGATGCAAGCGGACGTAACGATTAGCTGGCAGGCCACAGATCGCAGCCAGTCCCTCGGTGATCAGTTCGCGTTTCTCCAGCAGCGGCAACGTCGCTAGGTCGTCGAGCGAAGTCAGCGGCAGCGTGAGATCGTGAAATCGCTTTTGATAGAACGGCTGGTTCTGGATCGCGTCGGCCAAGAGTCGATTGAGCCGCCGAAGTTGATGGGCTCGCAGAGTCGGCTCATCGCTCGATCGCCATCGCTGGCGGCGCGATGACGCTAGCGATGGCGATTCGGTCGCCGGTTCGGTCGTCGATTTACAGGGCATAACCGGTTCGGACAGCGGGTCGGTCGGCGAGGTTCGGGAATCGGTCGATCGCAACTAACGCCGTGCGGCGATGGGACGGTGAGGTTGGTCCTGCAAGGGTTACAGGTGGCGATCGGCGAAGGTCAAATATTGCGACCAATCGTACTCGGTCAGTGCGTGGCCCCCGCTGCGGAGATGGTAGCCGATGCTGCCTTCGAGCAGTGGTTGGTCGGCGGCCGGCATTTTCTCGGGGGCCGCTTCGCCGCCGAGACCGTCGGTGCCGAGCAGGCGGTAGACCGGATCGGCATGGACGCAGGCGAGGAATTCGCCTCGCGGGTCGGCCCACAAATCTTCACTGGCGCTGGCGACGTAGACGGCTCGCGGGGCGATCAGGGCGAGCAATTGGTGATGATCGACCGGCAGTTCCGACTCGTTTTCGTTGTAGCGGTGGTGATTGCGACAGAACCAGTGCGGGAAGGCGGTGTTGATGCGGCCGACCGTTTCTCCGAACGCCCGCCGGCTGAGCGCCGCCCCGCCACAGCCCGAGTTGTTGCTGATCACCAGCTTGAATCGTTCGTCGGACGCACCGGCCCAGAGCGAGGTTTTGCCGAGTCGGGAGTGGCCGATCACGGCGACACGAGAGCCGTCGATTCGCGGATCGGAATCCAGCACATCGAGTGCTCGGCTCAACCCATAGGCCCACCCGGCGATGCTGCCCCAACGCTGGCCGGGTTCGACCGATTCGGCCCAATCGGCGAACAGCGGGTGGATGCCATTTTCGAACCCGTCGTCGAAATCGGGGTCGATGTCGCCGTAGTAGATCGTCGCCAATCCGTAGCCGCGATCGATAATCATCTCGACTGGCCAAGCAGCGGATCGGATTCCGCGGCCGGCGGCGAGGGCCTGATTTCCAGCCGTGCTGCCGTCGTTTCTCGCTCGTACCCAAGAGCTGGTGATGCGGATCGCCGGGTCGGCTTCGATGGTGTGATTGCCTTGAAAGTTGAGACCGAGAAAAGCGGGTACCGGTTCATCGGTTTGCGGCGAGTAGACCAACATCGCGAAGGTCAAGGAACGGTCGCCGCGGCGGAGGGTGACGTCGAAATCGCGACGGATCGCCTTGCCGCCGAGCGCTTGCCGATCGGTACCGACGATGCGGTGTTCGACCGAGATCGGGTCAGGGCTGCGACCGAAGACCTGACTGCGAAACAGGTCTAAGATTTCACCGCGACGTTGAGCCTCCCACTGCTGAGGCGAATCGACAGGCTGTCCCGATTCGGTTCGCAGCGGATCGGGCAATTCGTAGGCAGGGACTTGAGTTTCGTCGTAATTGGCGACGAACGATTGCGCCGCCACGGGGCCGTAGCAGCTGAGGAGTGCGACCAAAACAAAAGGGAGAGGAAAACGGTTCATCAGCGATACTCGCGGGGAGGAGGGAGCGGATTCGATCGACGCGGCGGGTCGTCGTGGACGATGACGGCAGCGACGGTACGGGATAGCTGATCGGTTTTAATCGCCGCCGGTTCGGTTGGCGAGCGATTAGCGGATAATGCCGACCGATCGCGGTTGTCCACAATTGCGATCGGTCCGCGATCTGCGTACAACTTGGGACAGTCTCTTTTCCCTCTTTCGGCTACGGTGCTGCTGCCAGCGATCGGCCGCGGTGTCAATCAATATCCTCTATGGCGACCCAGCGTTTAACCAAATCGAGCATAGCGGTCATTCGGGCCGCGACGACGCTGCTTTCAGAGCATGGCGGCGACGCGATGTTGTTATTACTGGAAGGTCCTTTGGATTGGAAACGGATCGCCGAATTGACCGCTCCGGCGGGGAGTGACAAGGTGATCATCATCGCCGCCGACAGTTTGACCGATTTGGAGGGAGCTGCCGAGCAGGGGTTACGGCCGTTACCGTTGAACAAAGAAAAAGCACCGCTGTTGGAGCGGCTGCAGCACGCTTTGTTGGAGGCTGCGGCCGACGAGATGATCCGGCCCAACGGATCGGTTGTGGCGGTCTATGGCGGGTTTCACCATGGGCGGTTCGATTCGATCAGCTACTTGCAGTTGGACGAACGGATGCGGCGATTGACCGCCCGCGATCTGCAGAGTCTGGAGAGCAGTGTGCCGCTGAAGACGGTCAAGGCGGTCGTCGATTTGGCCGTCCAGATCGGCCGCGAAGGGCGTGAGGGAAAACCGGTCGGAGCGATGTTTGTGGTCGGTGACACCCGCCGCGTGTTGGAACATTGCAGCGACGGTGGTGCCGATCCGTTCCGAGGTTACAACAAAAAGCACCGCTATTTGCTCGACCCGAAAGTGCAGGAAGATGCCAAGGAGATCGCTCAGCTCGATGGCGCCTTTGTCGTCAATTCCGATGGCTATATCGAACGCAGTCGCCAGATGTTAGAGGTCAGCCACGAGAGTCTGACGATGAACAAAGGGTTGGGGTCTCGCCACTGGGCCGCCGCCGCGATCACTCGCCGCACCAAGGCGTTGGCGATCGTCGTCAGTCAATCGACCGGAACGGTACGGCTGTTTCAAAACGGCAATCTGGTGATCCGGATCGAGCCGATGGACAAGGCGGTGAAATGGCAGGAGTTCACCTTCGTCTCGCCGCAGCCTTCCGGCGATTAGGCCTTGTAGCGAGAACAAGCGTCAGGCACCTTTCGCGAGGAGCTCGCCCGTCGGTTGCTTCGCACCAAAGGTTCCAAACACTTAATTTCCTTTCGATCCTAAAAGGCTGGCCGGGATCAGGGCACCAGCCATGACAGCATGGCGGTGGCGAAACTGAGCACCAGGAAGAAACCGGACATATCGGTCACCGTCGTCAACAACGGTCCGGCGGCCAGGGCGGGATCGGCGCCGAAGCGTTTCAGCACCAGCGGCATCAGGCCGCCAGCGATCACCGCGATCACGGTATTGATCGCCATCGCACCGCCGACGACCAAGCCGAGCCAAGCGTTCTGTTGCCACAGCCAGCCGGCGATACCGACCAACAGGCCGAGGGCGATCCCGTTGATCACGCCGACCGAGGCTTCCTTCATCGCCACCCAGAGCAATTCGTGCGGTTTCAGCAACCCGAGGCTCAATTCGCGGATGCTGACCGCGATCGCCTGAACCCCGGCGTTACCGCCCATGTCGGAGATCAGCGGCAGGAACACGGCCAATGAAATCACCGCAGCGAGGGTGTCCTCGTAGACGGCGATGACACTGACCGCGACGAGGTTAAGCACGACGTTGGCGGCTAGCCAGGCCAATCGGCGGCTCGACCGGGTCCAGACCGGCATCGTCCGCAATTCCTCGCCGCCGATGATCCCTTGCAACTCCATCGAGTAGACATCAGCCCGGCCTGCCAACGCTTCTTCGACGTCGCTTTTGCGGATCACGCCGACGAGTCGGTTATCGGATTCGACGACGGGAACGCCGAAGAAGTGATGGCGGTCGAAAAATTGGGCCAGGTGATCGAGTGAATCCTCGACGCGGACGGCGTGGGGCTGGCGGATCATCAATTCGGCGATCGGCCGTTTGCCGCGGGAGAGCAGCAGGTCACGCAATCGCAGAACGCCTTGCAGCGTTCCCGAATCGCTGACGACATAGGCGTATTGGACGTCGTAATCGGCATATTCCTCGGCGTTGGCCCGCAGGTCGTCGAGCACGTCCTGGACCGATTGCTCGGTGGTGTAGCGGAGGTATTCGGTGATCATCAGACCGCCGCCGGTCTCAGGCTCATAGCCGGCGAGTTGCCGTGCCTGAGAGGCCTCCTCGGGGTCCATCGCCGCCAGGATCGCCTCGGCGTTGTCCTGACTCAGCTCGACCAACAAGTCGGCTTGTTGGTCGCTTTCGAGTTCGTTGAAGATCGCCGCGGCATCATCCGCTGGCAGCCGTTCGATCAGATCCGCGGCTTGGATATCGGAAACCTCCTCGATCAGCCCCGCGGCCACTTCGGGCGACAGGCTTTGCATCAACGTGGTCTGGTCTTCTTCATCCAGGCGGCTGATCGCGCGGGCGATTTCGCCGGACGGCAGCGAATCGAAAAACGATTCGAGGTTGTCGGGGTCACCGCCGCTAACGAGATCGCGGAGTTCATCCCAAGGGCGATCGGAGAGCGGGCGGTCGGCGCCATCTTGCGGATCAAGTTGGGGTGAGGAGTCAGATTCGGGGGCGAAGTTCAAGGGGCTCTCCCGTGGCTGTGCGTCGGCGGATCGAACCGACCATGTTAAAGACCCTGCTGATCCGTACCAGGGTTCGAGCGGTCATGACCGGCGTGGTCGCGAATAGGGCGGTCGTTGGCGGCGACATCGCCTGATTGCCGGCGACCTGATTCCCCCTGCAATCCTCTGAAGAGGTTGGCTGCGGATCGGATCGTGGCCGTTGCCCGGTTGGCAAACGATCACTCGACAACGCTATAGTGATGCGTCGGTTTTTTTGCCAATGGGTTATCGCCTTCTCGATTTTGCGTGGGACGCTCCACTCCGAATGACTGCTCGATTTTGTGTCGGAATCGACCTGGGGACGACCAATTCGGTCGTCGCTTCTACGCCGCTGGGAGGCGACGCGGCGGATCTGTCGCTGTTGTCGATCCCGCAGGCGGTTGCCGCTGGCCAAGTCGATTCCAGGCTGTCGCTGCCATCGTTTCTTTATCTCGCCGCAGGCGATGAGGCCGACGCCTACCGGTTGCCCTGGCAATCCGATCCGCCGGCGGGATCGGTGGTCGGCGAAGCCGCCCGCGACCGTGCGGCGGAGACGCCTCAGCGAGTCGTGTCGACAGCGAAGAGTTGGCTGACGCATGGTCGGGTCGACCGTCGAGCGGCGATTTTGCCGTGGCAGGCGCCTGACGAGATCACCAAGGTATCGCCGGTCGACGCCACCACCAGCTACCTCCGTCATCTGGTCGCGGCTTGGGATCATGTGCATCCCGATGCGCCGCTTCGTCAGCAACAGGTGGTATTGACGGTGCCGGCGTCGTTCGACCCGGCTGCTCGCGACCTGACCCGTGAAGCCGCACTCGCCGCCGGCTTGCCCGACGATTTCCTGTTGTTGGAAGAACCGCAAGCGGCGGTCTATCGCTGGTTGGAGGGACGGGGCGAGCATTGGCGGCGGGAGTTAGCGGCGGGCGATTCGATGTTGGTCGTCGATGTCGGCGGCGGGACGACCGACCTGACGTTGGTGCGGCTGACCGAGATCGATGGCAATGTCGAACTCGAGCGGCGGGCGGTCGGGAATCACCTGCTGGTCGGTGGCGACAACATGGACCTGGCCCTGGCCTATTTCGTCGCCCAAAAGCTGGAAGCCGAGGGACATAACCTGGACCCGTGGCAGAATGTCTCGCTGTGGCACGCTTGTCGCGCCGCCAAGGAGCGTCTGTTGGCGCCGCCCGACCCGGTGGCTGCCGGCGACGCGAACGCGGCGCAGACGATCTCGGTACTCGGGCGTGGGCGGCGATTGATCGGCGGGGCCATCTCGACCGAATTGCGGCGTGACGAGGCGGCCGAACTGTTGCTGTCGGGTTTCTTCCCACGCTGTGCCGCAGACGAACGCCCCGAGACGAATGTTCAATCGGGGTTCCAAGATTTGGGGCTGCCCTATGAATCCGATCCGGCGGTGACCCGCCACATCGCGGCGTTCTTGGCCGGGCAACGGGCCACTCGCGGTAGCAGCGGCACCGCTGGCTCGAACGGCACCGCGATCGATGCCGGTGCTGGCGATGCCGGTACGTGCGATGCGATGCCGACGCATCTGCTGTTCAACGGCGGCGTATTCCGTTCGTCGCTGCTGCGTGAGCGGGTCTGCGGCGTGATCGCAGAGTGGGCCGGCGGACGTCAGCCCGGTGTCCTCGGCGGCCCCGAGGATTTGGATCATGCGGTGGCGCTCGGGGCGGCCTATTACGGCTGGGCCAAGCACCACGGCGGGATCCGCATTCGAGGTGGGACCGCGCGAAGCTATTACATCGGGATCGAAACGGCCGGGTTAGCGATCCCTGGGGCGCCACGTCCGCTCCGCGCGTTGTGTGTTGCCCCGCAGGGGATGGAAGAAGGGAGCGACGCTGAGGTCCCGAGTCAGGAAGTCGGTGTGATTGTCGGTCGACCGGCCAAGTTTCGTTTCTTTTCCTCCACCGTCCGGCGTGACGATCAGCCCGGCAGCTCGCTGGCGCGGTGGCAACCCGACGAGTTGGTGGAAAGCGATCCGGTGCAAACGACACTCGACTCACCCGAGCACGATGATGGCAGTTGCCTGCCGGTCCGGTTTCAGAGCCGAGTGACCGAGCTGGGGATGTTCGAACTCTATTGTTTAAGCACTCAGACCGATCAGCGGTGGAAGATGGAGTTCAACGTTCGAGAGGAAGGCGACGCGTGACCGCCGAGGCCCCGACCTCTCCGCCCCGTTATGTCGTCGGCATCGACCTGGGCACGACCAATTGCGCCGTCGGCTACGTCGACAGCGAGGCCACCAGCAACGATGCCACCGGTCGCGGTGACCGGTTTCGCGTCGAAACGTTCCTGATCCCGCAGTGGGTCGATTGGGGGCAGGTCGAACGTCGACCGATGCTGCCGTCGTTTCATTATGAGCTGCCCGAATCGGAGGCTTCGGCCATGGTCGGCCGGCTTCCTTGGCGAGACGATCCGTCGGGCCAAGACAATCCACCGCGGCGACGGGGCGGCGATGCGGCGGCCGGCGAGTGGGTCGTCGGAACACTCGCCCGCGACGCCGGCCTGCGGCAACCGGGGCGGCGGATCGCGTCGGCCAAGAGTTGGCTGTCACACGACGGCGTCGACCGATCGGCGCCGCTGTTGCCGTGGCAGGGCGACGCGGACGTGACACGTCACAGCCCCGTCGATATCTCGGCACGCTACCTACAACACATCCGGCAAGCCTGGGACGCGGCTCACCCCGAGGCGCCGCTAGCTGAGCAGGACGTCGTGATCACCTTGCCGGCGTCGTTTGATGAAGTCGCCCGGGAATTGACGGTCGTGGCCGCCCGGCGGGCGGGACTGCCGCGGGTCTATCTGATCGAAGAACCGCAAGCCGCGTTCTATGCCTGGATCGGGCATCACCGCGACGACTGGCAAGACCGGATTCAGCCCGGCCAAATGATCTTGGTTTGTGACATCGGCGGCGGTACCAGCGACTTCACGCTGATCCGTGTCCGGCCCGCCGGTGATGGGGGCGGTGAGGTGCAGTTTCACCGTGTCGCGGTCGGCCAGCATTTGATCCTCGGCGGCGATAACCTCGACCTGGCGTTGGCCAAGTTCGCCGAAGCGAAGTTGACCGGTGAGGGTCAGGCCTTGCCGCCCCGCGATTGGGATCGGCTGATCCAAGCTTGTCGGGTCGCGAAAGAAACGTTGCTCAGCGACTCCCGTCCGGAATCGTTAACGCTTTCGATCGCCGGCGACTCGTCGCGGTTGATCGGCGGTGGCCGATCGGTGACGCTTTCCGGGACGGAATGCGACCGGGTTTTGGTCGATGGTTTCTTTCCCGAGGTGTCGGCCGATGCCGAGCCTCAGAGCGGCCAGAGCGGTTTTCGCGAGTTCGGTTTGCCGTACGCTCATGACGCGGCGGTCACCCGTCACCTGGCGGCCTTTTTGGCGACCCATGCCCGGTCGGGATTGGAAGCTGACGACACTGCCGGCGCGGAACGGCCCGATTGGGTGTTGTTCAACGGCGGCGTGATGTCGTCGAGCCGTTTGCGTCAACGACTGCTCGCCGCGATCGGCGGTTGGTTTGCTGACGGCACGAATTGGCGACCAGGTGAACTCGATGCTCAATCGCTCGATCTGGCCGTTGCCCACGGAGCGGCCTACTACGGCATGGTCCGCCGCGGCTTGGGGATCAAGATCGCTGCCAACTTGGGGCGGAGTTACTTCTTGCAGGTCGGCGACTCGCCACCCACGGCGATCTGTTTGGTTCCTGGCAGTGCCGAAAGTGGCCAGCGGTTTTCGCCGTCGCAGTCGCTGCGATTGCAGTTGGGGTCTCCGGTCCAGTTTCCGCTGTGGGTCACCAGCACCCGGTTGGCAGATGGCGTCGGTGACTTGGTGACGATCGATCGGGCGGAGTTATCTCCGTTGCCGCCGATCCGAACGGTGCTGACGCGTGGCAAGCGGAAGCAGGTTCAAACGATCGACGTTCGGATGGAAGCCGAGTTGTCGGAGATCGGCACATTGGGGCTGTACTGCGTCAGCGAGGAAGGGCAGCGTTGGAAGTTGGAGTTCGACATTCGCAGCACGCTGCAAACCGACCGGGCGGCCCATGGTGGCGCCGGCGAGGCGTTGGGCATCGTCGACCAGGAGATACAAGCCGAGTGCGATACCGCGATCCGTCAGGCTTTCGCCGCGACCGGGCCAGCAGGCGACGGCCCAGCTCGGCTGGTCAAACGGTTGAAATCGGTCTCGGGGCTCGACCGCAGCGGTTGGCCGCCGTCGTTGCTGCGTGGGATGTGGCAGACACTGATGGACGTCAGCGACGGTCGGCGGGCGAGCGCCGCGCATGAAACCCGGTGGCTCAATCTGGTCGGTTATTGTCTGCGGCCCGGCTACGGGATGGCGGTCGACGATTGGCGGGTGACCGAGGTTTGGCGTCATGTTTATGGCAAGTTAGCGTTCGCCGCTGCCGGGTCACGGACCGAATCACTGATCCTCTGGCGGCGGATCGCCGGGGGAATGACCGCCGGTCAGCAAGAGCAACTGATCTTGCCGCAAATCTCGCTGTTGACCGGCCGCTCGGCGAACGTCCCCGCCCATGAAGCCGCCGAACTGTGGCGGTTGGCGGGCTCGCTCGAACTGCTGTCCTCGACGCTCAAGATGCGATTGCTCGAAGCGGCGGTTCAGCAGTTGTCGTCCAAAAAGTCGGCTGGCTACCGTGCCGCGTTGTTGTGGGCGATCGGCCGGATGGCGAGCCGCGATCCGATCTATGGACCACTCAACACGGTCGTTCCGGCGGAGCGTGTCGAAACCATTGTGAAGAGCCTGATGAGTGACGATTCGGAACCGCTGATGCGTCAATTGGCCGTGATGCAGATCGCCCAGCAGACCAACGACCGCTATCGCGACCTCAGCCCGGCGACGCGGGAGCGGGTGATCGCTTGGTTCGAATCGACCGACGCGGCGGCTCGCTATGTCGACACGGTCCGCAGCGGCGGCGGCCCGTCGGGTGAAGATGCAGCCGCCCTGTTCGGCGAATCGTTGCCGTTAGGGATTCAGTTAATCCGTCACTGAGCCGCGGCGACGAGGCTCTGTGAAGGGTTTTCGGCCAGAGCCTCGAATCGGTCTGGTGGAGTTGCTTGCCCAACATTTTTCTCACGCTCAAGGTTAAGATGGGGCGTTTTAGCGATGGCGGCAAAGAAAGTGTCAGGCACTTCGTTTTCCGTTCCTTACCTATAGCCAATTTCGAACTTCCTCTTCCCGATCGGTATCGATGAAATCTCTGATGACCCTGTGGATGCTAGCGTTGCTCGTCGGCGGCTTGATCAGCGACGCGGCAGCACAACCGGCTGCGCGACAACGTCCGGCACCGACCGGCGAGAACCGGGCGACCCCGATCGATCGGATCAAGCCCGCAGCAGGTTTTGCGATCGAGCTGCTCTACTCGGTACCGGCCGACCAGCAGGGCTCGTGGGTCAATCTCTGTGCCGACGATCGAGGCCGCATCTATGCGAGCGACCAGTACGGCGGCTTGTATCGCTTTGCCCCGCCGTCGTCGGGACAACCGCTCGATCCGGCGACGATCGAACCGGTGCCGGCCGAGATCCGGGCCGTCAACGGGATGCTGTGGTTGAACGATTCGCTCTACGTCGGTGTCAACGACTACGAAGCGAAGATCGCATCGGGGTTGTATCGGCTGACCGACAGCAACGGCGACGACCAGCTCGACCACGTCGAATTGCTCCGCGAACTCAAGGCTCGCGGCGATCACGGGGTCCACGCCGTCCTGCCGACGCCCGACGGTGAAGCGCTGTACTTGGTTTGTGGTAACAGCACTCAGATGACCGAATTGGCTGACGGGTCGCCGGTCCCCGAGGTTTGGGGTGAGGATCATCTGTTGCCACGGTTGCCCGACGGTCGCGGATTCATGCGCGACACCGTCGGCCCTGGCGGTGTGATCTACCGTGCTTCGCTCGACGGTCAATCGTTCACCGCGGTCGCGGTCGGCTTTCGCAACATCTTTGACGCGGCGATCAACCAAGACGGCGAATTGTTCACTTACGACGCCGATATGGAGTATGACTTCAACACGTCCTGGTATCGTCCGACACGTATCAATCATGTCGTCAGTGGCGGCGAGTTCGGCTGGCGCAACGGAGCCGGGAAACGCCCCGACTTCTACGCTGACACGCTGCCGACGACGCTCGACATCGGACCCGGATCGCCGACCGGAATGACCTTCGGCTACGGCGCCAAGTTTCCGCCACGGTACCAGAATGCGCTCTACGCACTCGACTGGAGTTGGGGGAAGGTTTACGCGATTCACCTCGAACCGCGTGGGGCGAGTTACCAGGCGACGAAGGAAGAGTTCCTGACCGGGGCCCCCCTGCCGATCACCGACGCGATCATCCATCCCGGAGACGGCGCGATGTACTTCGCCATCGGTGGCCGCCGGGTGCAGTCGGGTCTCTATCGTGTGACCTACGTCGGCGACGCCGACACCACGCCGGTACCGGCCAAGGTCACCACGACGCCCGAGCGGACGCTGCGGCATGAGTTGGAAGTCTGGCACGGTCGACGCGATCCGCAGGCGGTCGATTTCGCCTGGCCACACCTGGGCGATTCCGATCGTCATATCCGCTGGGCAGCGAGGACGATTTTAGAACACCAACCGATCGAAAGCTGGGCCGCGTCGGCTTTGAGTGAGCCCGATCCGGCGATCGCTGTCGAGGCGTTGTTGGGGTTGGCCCGGGCCGCGGGTGTCTGCCCGCAACACCGCAGCGAAGAGACACCTGCGGTCGATCGCCAGATCGGCAAACGGCTGATCGAGTCGTTGCTGGCGATCGACATCGAGCGGCTCGATTCACAGCGTCAGCTGACCTTGGTACGGACGCTGCAAATCGTCATGAACCGGTTTGGCCGTCCCGAACCGGAGACGGTCGCGCGGTTGGTCGAGCGGTTCGATCCGCTGTTCCCCGCAGCGAGTCGGGAGATGAATTGGCTGCTTTGCGAAACGCTGGTCTACCTGCAATCACCGACCGTCGCCGATAAGGCACTCGGGTTGATCGCCAAGGCAGCGACGCAGGAAGAACAGATCGAATACGCTCGGTCGCTGCGGATGCTGACCGCCGGTTGGACGCTCGAGTCGAGACGCGAGTATTTCGAGTGGTTCTTGCGGGCGGCCAGTTTTACGGGCGGGGCGAGTTTCGAGAAGTTCATCGAATTCATCCGCAACGATGCGCTCGAAACCTTGACCGAATCGGAACGGGAGCAGCTCGCGGAATTGCTGGAACGCAAGCCGGTCAAAAAATCGCCCTTGGATAATCTCGGTGAGATCTTCGCCGACCGTGAACCGACCGAGTGGACGCTCGACGAATTGGCGGAGGCTACGAAGACCGGCTTGGTGGAGCGTGATTTTGAGCGTGGCCGCAAGATGTTTGCTGCCTCCGCCTGTTTTGCATGCCATCGGTTCAATAACGAAGGCGGAATGACCGGTCCAGACCTGACGACCGCCGGTCGGCGTTATTCACCCCGTGACTTGCTCGATCACATCATCAACCCCAGCAAGGAGATCAACGAGCAATTCTCGTCGGTCGTCGTGTTGACCGATTCGGGGCAACTCCACACCGGTGTCGTTGTTAACCTCAATGGCAACAATATCACTCTCAACACCGATCTGACCGATCCGAATCGCCGGGTGACGATCAACATGAACGAGGTTGAGAGTTTGGAACCGTCAAAGGTTTCGGCGATGCCCGAGAAACTGCTCGAGCGTCTCACGCAGGAAGAGATACTCGATCTGGTCGCTTATGTCCTCAGCGGCGGCGACCCGCAACATCCGAGTTTCCTAGCCGGCGGCGAGTAACGCCTGCCGGACGATCGAGCCCACTCCGCCCGTCCCGTTTTCCTCCCCCGCCACTCCCCACTCCTGAGTCGATGAGGTTGTCCGATGCGATCGATTTTGTCCCTGATCTGGCTGGCCGCTGCCGTGGCCACGCCGGCGCCCGCATCGGAAGCCGATTTGAGGGTGCTGGATCTGTCCGGTGACATCGACCGCCATGTGGTGATCGCCGAGGGGACGGAGGAGCTTTATCAGGGGCACCCGACGACGCTGTTGATGCCCGACGGCAAGACGGTCTTCGCCGTTTGGAACCTTGGGCATGGCGGTCACGCCGGCCCGGTCGCTCGCAGCGACGACGGGGGGCGGTCGTGGACGCGGATCGATGAGCTGATGCCGGAGGAAT
>SKZY01000305.1 GCA_007127095.1 Planctomycetaceae bacterium | reverse complement strand
TCGAGCGGAACCCGGGGTTTGCGAGCACAACAGCGCAGGCGACGAGCGATCGATTCACAAACCCAATCGAGCCCGCCGAGTCGCAATCCGACGGAGGCCGGTCGCCAGTCGCGCTAGCTGCGTTGTCGGTTTTGCCGGTTGCGACTGGGTGTCGATACCGATGCCTCCCGGAAAGCAGACTGACAGCGAGGGAGAGAGCCTCGGTTCAGCCTGCCGACTCTACTTCGTCGTCGTCTTCTTCATCGGCGGGGCGGGCGTTCGGGTCGGCCTTCCGCTTGACCATCGTGATCTCGTTGCCGACGTCGTTGTGCCGCACTTCGTCCATGAACGAATGGATCAGCAACAGGCCACGCCCGCCGGCGCATTCGAGGTTGGCTGGGTCGGTCGGGTCGGGCAGATCGGAAGCATCAAACCCGTTCCCTTGATCGCGGATCACGAAGGTCACTTCGTCCGGGTCGGCATCGACCGCGATCACGACCTGGCGGTCGCGATAGGGATCCTGATGCTTTCTCGTTTCGACCAGTTGCACGAACGGTTTGCCGTCGTCGACCTGCCGCAGGTCGGTAGAGACATCGAGGTTGCCATGGAAAATCGCATTGACGATCGCTTCGTCGAGCGCCATGGCGATCTGCATCCACTCCATCTCATCGCAGAATGTCAATTCGTCCAGCGCCCGTTCGATCCTGGCGATGATCCCCGGGACCAGTTCTTCGGCATTGCCGATCGTGAACTCCAATTGCAATCGCGAGATGGACGACGAGACGCCGGCGTCGGACCCGCCGGAGGGATGGGTGACGGCGAGCACTTGCTGGACAGTGTCGCAGAGGAATTCCGCCAATTCCCGTTTCGGCACGTAGCTGGTCGCACCGGCGTGCAGCGCCTTGGCGGCGATCGATTCGCTGCCGACCGCGGTCGTCAGGATCACCGGTAACGAGGGGTACCGCAGTTTGATCTCGGCGACCAGTTCGAGTCCATTGAGTTCGGGCATTTGCAGGTCGGTGACGACGATCGCCGGCATCTCCTCGCCGATCGCTTCCAATGCCTTCAACCCGTTGGCAGCCAGCCTGACCCGATAGCCGCCCTGTTCAAGCACCATCTGGATCTGCATCTGCTGGGTCGGGCTGTCATCGACGACCAGAACCTGGAAGGGGTCAGCCATACGGTTTCCTTCGCCACCAAGGGCTCATCGATCGGTTCAGCAGACGCGATTGGTCAATCATGAAGAGTGGCTCCGATAATCGGAGTGTCGGTCGTCAAAGTCTAGTCCTCGAATCGCACTTTGGCACGCCGAAAGCTGGCAACGATTTCGCCGGGTGACCGGGACCTCGACTCGCTCCCGGGACGAATCAGTAACCCGCAGGATCGCTGGCGGTGACATTCAGCGATGGCATCGCCAGCCTGCGGCGACACTCGTCAAGCATTTCCTTGGTTCGGCTGGCACCGACCCGTGAGACACCGAGTTCTCTGACCCGCAGCAGCGTTTCCAAGTCGCGAACTCCACCAGCCGCCTTGACCTGAACGTGCCCGGGAGCATGACGCCGCATCAAACGTAGATCTTCGGTCGTCGCCCCACCGCTGCCGTAACCGGTCGAAGTCTTGACCCAATCGGCCGACAATTCGCCACAAATCTCGCAGAGTCGAATTTTTTGATCGTCGCTCAGATAGCAATTCTCGAAGATCACTTTCACCTTTTGCCCCGCGGCGTGAGCGACTTCGACAACGCCGTGAATGTCATCGCGGACATAGCCCCAGTCGCCGCTGAGCACCTGTGAAATGTTGACGACCAGATCGAGTTCGCGGCAGCCGTCGGCGATCGCCCGCTCCGCCTCGGCGACCTTGACCGCGGTGGTGTGCCCACCGTGGGGAAACCCGATCGTCGTGCTCGGCATCACGTCACTGCCGGCCAGCCGTTCGGCACAGCGAGCCAAGTAGAACGGCATGATACAGACGCTGGCCACATCGTAGGCGAGCGCCAGCGAAATCCCCGACTCCAAGTCGTCGCGAGACAACGTCGGGTTGAGCAAGGAGTGGTCGATCATCTTGGAGATGTCGACATAACTGTAGGGGACGCTCATGGCTAACTCGGTTCGGGTACCGGGATGTATTGTCGAAGAAAAGCGTGAGCTTGACGAAGTGCCAGCCGAGTCGAAGCCAATGAACCTTCATAGATCCGGTCTTCGACCTCGACACAGACCGGACCACGATAGCCGGAATCGCCAAGCACCGAAAAGAATTGCCCCCAATCGACATCGCCCAACCCGGGCAATTTGGGGCTGTGATACTCGTTCGGATAGCCGAGCGTCCCGACCTGGTCGAGTCGATGACGGTCGACACGGACATCCTTAGCGTGGACATGAAAAATCCGCCCAGCGAACTCCCGCAGCGGCGCCAGATAATCCATTTGCTGGAACACCATGTGCGACGGGTCGTAATTGAGTCCGAAGTGATCGCTGGGGATCGCGTCGAACATCCGTCGCCAGATCGCCGGGCTGTGAGCCAAGTTCTTCCCGCCCGGCCACTCGTCGGCGGTGAACAGCATCGGACAATTCTCGATGCCGACCTGCACCCCTTGCTCCTCGGCGAAGGCGATCAACGGCCGCCAGGTGTCGAGAAAACGGGGCCAATTTCCCTCGACCGACTTGACCGGGTCGCGGCCGATGAAGGTATTGACCTTGCCGATCCCGAGTTGTCGCGCCGCGACGATCACCTTGCGCAGGTGCTCGGACGCCTGATTCGCTTCGTCGACGTCGGCCGACAGTGGGTTGGGGTAATAACCGAGCCCACTGATAGCGATCGAGTATTTCGCCAGCAGTTCGTTGGTCTCCGAGGCCCGTTGGTCGGAAAAGTCGGCGACATCGATGTGGGTGATCCCGGCATAGCGCCGTGTCGCCTTGCCCGGCGGCCAACACATCACCTCCAGGCAATCGTAGCCGATATCCGACGCGATCTTCAGCACCGACTCGAATGACTCGTCGGGCAAAATGGCGGTTACGAATCCGAGTTGCAGCATAGTGAATCTCCTCTTGGAATCCGATGTCGATCAAAGTGACGCGGCCGGACCACCTGCCGCAACCGCCAGGCGCCGCGAATGCGGCTCGCGGCAAACATCATCTGTGGCAGCCGTCAGCGGATGTCGTCGTAGGTCCTTAGGTCATAGCCGATACCGACGTAATCGAGCACTTTGCAGAGCGCCCGGGTGGCGATCCCGAAGCCGTCAGGACCGCTGAACCCGCCGAACTGGCCACCACCTTTGACGTGCGGCTCGAGATCGAGGAAGACACCCTCGACACCGCGGGCCGCCATCCGGGCCTCGACCTCGGGGATATAGCCTGCGAAGTCGCGGAGAATCGCCTCATGCCCGCTGTCACCGATATCGGCCGGGACGAAATCGCTCAGCGAAGCCTCATCGACATGGTCGATCCGGCCCCGCGGTGAGGGGTCGTGGTAATCCTTGATATGCATCCAGCCGAGACTCGGCTTCATCGCCAGGTACTGCGCGTAAACCTCATCGGCCGAAAAACCCTGCGTGACGATATTGGCCGCGTCGAAGATCGTCAGCATCGCCGGATGATCGACACGCCGATGGATCTCGGCCAACAGATCGCCGTTCTGACCGACCAGGTTCGCTTCCACCTCCAACCCGAACGTCAATCCATGGCGATCACAGGCCTCGGCGATCTGACCCAAGTGGTCGCAGACCTGGTCGAGGTGCGGTGCCGGGTCGGTACCCTTGGGGTGGTAAAATGCGAAGCCGCGGAGCAGTTTGCAGTTGAACGCCAACGCCAACTCGCAGGCCCGCTCGACGTCTTGCTTGAGGTATTGGTCGAACGGCACATAGCGGTTCGAGGTCCCGTCGTCCTCATCGCGGAGTTTAACTTTGCCGATCGGCGACCCGATGCTGCTGACCTTCAAACCGTACTCGTCCTGCATCCGCTTCAACTGTTCGATCTCGGCGGCCTCCAACAACATCACGTTTTTGATGCCGTTGCCGACATCGACGAATCGCAACGAGTGGTATCGCAGCCCCAACGCCGCGAACGCGACGTATTGCTGGACGGCGAGTTTTTCGTTGGCGGCTTCATCAGAAAATCCGCTGATCAGGACTTGAGGCTTCATCGAGGACTCCAAGAGGAAAGGGCGAAGGCGACGCCGGGCGGCGCAGCATACGAGAAATCAGGCGGCTTCGGGAAATTCGACAGTGATTTGGCTGTGCAAGCCGCCCCGCGGCGTCCAACGACTCTGCACCGTCGCCCGCCGTGGTTTGACCACCGCCAAGAAGTCATCCATGATCCGATTGGTGACCGCCTCGTAAAAAATCCCTTCGTTGCGGAACCGCTGTAGGTACATCTTCAGGCTCTTCAGCTCGACACACACCTTGTCGGGAACGTAGGTGAAGACGATCGTACCGAAGTCGGGCTGGCCGGTTTTCGGACAGACCGACGTGAACTCGGGACAATGATGCTCGATCGTAAAGTTACGGTCAGGACTGGGGTTGTCGAAAACCTCCAACAACTCTCGAAACGACTCACTCACGTTGGACGATGCTCCGCGGACGATGGGGTTGCCAGGTTGAACGATGGGAATGCAGCTTGAAATCGATGCCTACGACCGTTAGCGAACCGCAGATTATGCGCCGCCACGACGACTTACCCAACCCGCCAAAGCATTTGCCAGCGACACGGCTGCGGATCGCCGAAACGTTCGTCAGTCGCCAGGGCGAAGGGCGGTTGACCGGCCAGACGAGCTTTTTTATCCGCACCAGCGGTTGCAACCTCCGCTGCTGGTTCTGCGATACGCCGTATGCGTCCTGGCACCCCGAAGGCGACACGGTCGCGATCGACCAACTCGTTGCTGCGGCCGTCGCCGCGGATTGTGGGCACGTCGTGTTGACCGGTGGCGAACCACTGCTGCCTCGCGGAGTAACCGAATTGGTCGCGCAACTTCGTGCCGCATCGCTGCACGTGACGATCGAAACCGCAGGTACGGTACTGCGCGACTGTCCCGCCGACCTGATGTCGATCAGTCCAAAGCTGGCCGGCAGCGGGCCGCGGACCATTCGACGTGGCGATCCGGTCGGCGATCCTCGGGAACCAGCCGACGCTCAAGACACCGCCGTCTCCGCTCTCAGCCGACTCGCACAACGACACGAAGCGGCGCGATGGCGTCCCGACGTGATCCGCGGGCTGATCGACCTGGCGGTCGAGCACCAACTCAAGTTCGTCGTCGATTCGCCCGCCGATTTTGCCGATGTCTTGGCGGCCATCGAGGTGATCTGCCGAACCGACGAATCGCGGGCCGGGTCGGGCCATGGACCTGATCCGGCGGCGGTTTGGATCATGCCCCAGGCGATCGACACGAACGCGTTGGACGAAAAATCTCGCTGGCTCCGCCCGCTCTGCGACCGCCACGGTTTCCGCTACTGCGACCGGATGCAGATCCGTTGGTATGGCGACCGCCGCGGGACCTGACCCGTTTTCCGGTTCGCTACCTTGGTTTCCGGTTGACTGCTAGCTTTCCGGTTCACGGCTAGCTTTCCGGTTCACGGCTAGGCAATATGCGGCAAAAAGTGCAAGCATTGATTTTCCGCTCGGTCCTATACTCTGCCAGATCGCCCGCTCGAATCGCCGCTGCAAGAATCGTTTTCCCGTCCCGTTCCGATAGCCCCAGGTCAGTCCGCTGAACCCGCACGACGCCCCCTCCGACCGCCAACCGCCGGCGGAATTCGCCGATACTGCGCCGCCGCAATCGCCGCGGAGTCGGCCTCCAAACTGGCTCCGCTGGGCACAGCTGGTGCGATTGCCGACGGTGTTCACGATCTTGGCCCAAGTCTCGGCTGCTTTTCTGGTCTCGGCGGGCAACGCGACGACGGCGCTCGACGCCTGGCCTCGCTGGTTGTTGATTCTGCTGTCGGCCACCGCCGCTTACTGGTCGGGGATGATCCTGAATGACCTCTGGGATTTGGCCGAAGATCGCATCGAGCGGCCATCACGGCCGTTACCGAGCGGGATGATCGCGGTCGCCACTGCCCGTACCGTCGGCTGGGGTTTGCTGCCGCTGTCGATTCTGTTGGCGGGGTTGAGCGGCTGGGTCCCGGTCGCCGGGTTGACGCCGTCGCTCGCCCCACCGCTGATCGCCGCGGTCTTGGCGGTCGGAATCGTGCTTTACAACGGGCCGCTGAAGCCGACGCCATTAGCCCCGCTGGCGATGGGTGGCTGTCGCCTGCTCGTGTTTCTGCTCGGCGCGTCACCTTGGGTCAGCTTCGGTGCCGCCGAATTCATGCAGCCGCAGGGTTGGTTTCCGCCGCACCTGCTGGCGATTGCGGTCGGTTTCGGCGTCTACATCACCGGCATCACGACGATTTCGCGTTTGGAAACCAAAAGTGGCCAAACTTGGGATCTGAACGTCGGCCTGTTGGTGGCGTTGATCGGTGCCGGCATCCTCGCCTTCGCCCCCCGGGTCGCCCCGCCGGGCACTGTTTGGCAATTCGTACCCGACCTCGGTTTTTCGGTCCTGATCGGGCTGGTGACATTGCCGGTTCTGATCCGCGGCCTACGAGCCTCCTCCGACCCGCGGCCCGAATTGATTCAAAATCTGGTCCGCATCGGCGTACTCAATTTGATCCCTTATTCGGCCGCATTGGTGTTGTTGGTCGCCGGATCGGGCTGGGCGTTGGCGACGTTCTGCTTAGCGATCCTGGCGATCGTGTCATCGGCCAAGCTGCGGGTGACTTGACCGCGGCGAGTTGTCGCACCGCGAGGCCGGCCGCCGACTGGGGTTTTTGCCAGCAATGCGATCCCGCTACGATGAGCCGGCGATCGGGTCGCAGCGGTTGCCGCTAACCCGACGACGTCCATCCCGTTTTCCTATCCGCTTCAACGACCAAGCCTCGATTCGCGAAAGGATCGCCGATGACGCGTCCCTGGTTCGACCGCATTCGGCGGCTTCTCCGCCAGCCTCCGGTCTGCTCTCGACCAGCCCGCGGATTTTCCGTCGCGGTCTCGCTCTGCTGTTGCCTGTTGCTGGCTTTCACCGCGGTGCCGGCCGAGGTCGCCGCCCAAACGCCCGAGGCGAATAACTCGGCGACGGCGGAGCCCGATGGTAGCGACGGACCACTCCCCGACGTGACGGCGCCGAACTCACCGTTGACCGACTGGTCAGCGGTCGATCAAGAGCCGACAGAGGCGATCATCGAAGCGAATAACGTTTCGGACCTACCCGACTGGATCAATCAGATCGATACGAGGTTCGGGGTCTTCGTTTCGATTTTGGACAAGGTGATCTTTTTCAAGGTTTATCAGTCGGCCGACGGTTCGGTCGCGATCCCGTTCGTCGTCGTCTGGCTGTTCGGCGGCGCGATGTTTTTGACCGTCCGGATGGGCTTCATCAACTTCCGCGCGTTCTGGCATGCGATCCGGTTGACCCGTGGCGATTACGACGAAGACGACGAACCGGGCGACGTTTCTCACTTTCAGGCTTTAGCCGCGGCACTTTCGGCGACCGTCGGGTTGGGCAACATCGCCGGGGTGGCGATCGCGATCGGGATGGGCGGTCCCGGAGCCGCGTTTTGGATCCTGGTCGTCGGGCTGTTGGGGATGACGTCGAAGTTCGCCGAATGCACCTTAGCCCAGCTCTATCGAGCCCGTGATGAGTCAGGCAAGGTGCTCGGCGGGCCGATGCGTTACCTGCGGATCGGGTTGGCCGATATCGGACTGCCGCGACTCGGCCGGGTGTTGTCGGTCGTCTTCATGATCCTCTGCATCGGGGCGAGCTTCGGCGGCGGCAACGCGTTTCAGGTCGGTCAATCGCTCGACACGATCCGCCAACAGTTCACCTTGTTGGACGACTATCCCTGGCTCTACGGGATGACGATGGTGACCGCGGTCGGATTGGTGATCGTCGGCGGGATCAAAAGCATCGGCGCGGTGGCGTCGAAGATCGTGCCGTTCATGTGTGGCGCTTACATGGCGGCGGCGCTCTACATCCTGGCGACGAATGCGTCGTTGATCCCCGATGCGGTGGTGACCATCATCAGCGGCGCCTTCTCACCGGTCGCGATCAAGGGCGGATTTCTCGGCGTGTTGGTGATCGGGATCCAGCGGGCGGTGTTCAGCAACG
>SKZY01000253.1 GCA_007127095.1 Planctomycetaceae bacterium | reverse complement strand
CTGCTGATCGGTTATTCGCATTTTCAGTCCGGCGACTACTACGACACGCCCGGCGTCCAATTCTCGGGTGACGCCGATTTTTTCTATTCGCAGTACCAAGTCCGATTTTGACCGCAGCGAGGGAGAATCGCCGCCCGCGAGGCTGGTTCCTGAGTCAGCTTCACGCTCGGGGCTCAGCCGACCTTGTCGGCCAAGATCGGGCGGATGACGTGGCCGTGGACGTCGGTGAGGCGACGCTCGATCCCGTTGTGGTAGTAGGTCAACCGACGGTGATCGAGTCCGAGCAGATGCAAGATCGTGGCATGAAAGTCATAGACGGTGACGACGTTCTCGATCGCCTTGTAGCCGAACTCATCGGTCGCTCCGTAGCTGAACGGCGCTTTGACACCGGCCCCGGCCAACCAGGCCGTGAAGCCTTCGGGGTTGTGATCACGGCCACTGGCGCCGGCTTGGAAGGTCGGCATCCGTCCGAACTCGGTACACCAGACGACCAAGGTGTCGTCGAGCAATCCGCGTTGCTTTAGGTCGCGGAGCAGGGCGGCGGTCGGTTGGTCGAGCACCGGCCCGTGTTTGGCGTACTGATTGGCGAGGTCTTTGTGGCCGTCCCAATTGCTGACACCTTCGCCGCCGGTCTGGTAGGCGCCGTTGAAAACTTGGACGAACCGCACCCCTTTTTCGATCAAGCGTCGGGCGAGCAGACAATTTTTGGCGTAGGCGGCTTTGAGCGGATTGGCGGTGTCATCGGCGCCGTACATTCGCAACGTGCTGGCCGACTCCGACGCCAAATCGGCGACGTCGGGGACGCTCAGTTGCATCCGTGCGGCGAGTTCGTAACTGGAAATTCTCGCCGCCAATTCGCTGTCGCCGGGGAATTGGCGGAGGTGGCGTCGGTTGATTTCGGTTAGGAAATCGCGTGTCTGCCGATCGGTCGCGGCGTCGATCCCGGCGGGCAGGTCGAGGTTTCGCAGCGGTTTGTTGGCGGAGAAATCGGTCCCTTGGAAGGCGGCGGGAAGAAAACCGGGGCCCCAATTGTTGACGCTCGACTGCGGCGTACCACGGGGGTCGGGGATCGCCACGTAGGCCGGCAATTCTTGGTTCTCGGTCCCCAGCGCCCAGGTCACCCAGGCGCCCATGCTGGGAAAACCGTCGAGTGTGAAACCGGTCGACATGAAGTTTTCGCCGGGGCCGTGCGTGTTGGTCTTACCGGTCAACGAATGGATGAAACACATTTCGTCGGCCATTTCGCCGAGCATCGGTACGAGATCGGAGACCATTTTTCCCGATTCGCCTCGTGGCCTGAACTTCCAGGGGCTGCGGGTCAGGTTTCCCTGGCCACCCTGAAAGGTCACCAAGTCCTCCGCGCCGGGCATCGGTTGGCCGTGTCGCCGGATCAATTCGGGTTTGAAATCAAACGTGTCGAGTTGGCTGCAGGCACCCGAGCAGAAAATCATCAGGACGTTTTTGGCGGCCGCGGGAAAATGCGAGTCGCGGGCCGCGAACGGATGCTCGGGATCGATCTTTGGCTGCGGATCACCCGGCCGTGGCGAGTCGCCCAGTAGTCGTTGTTCGCTCAACAGGCAGGCCAAGGCGATCCCGCCGAGTCCGTTGGCGGTGTCGAGCAGGAGACGGCGGCGGTGCAGGTCGGTCGGCATGACGGCGATCAGGGGATGAGGACGAACTCGTTGGCATTCAGCAGGGCCCGGGCCAATGCCGGCCAGCCGGCCTGTTCGACAAACCCGATCGCTGCCGCGATTTCCTGGTCGTCGGCAGGGCGGCTGAAACACAACTCATAGGCCAGTTCAACCCGGGCGGCGTCGGAATCGGCGGATCGCTGAAGCCGGGCGGCGAGGAAATCGGCTTGTTGCAGGACGAACGGGCTGTTGAGCAGATTCAGCGCCTGCAGTGGTGTGGTCGAACGGTTGCGTTTGGGGACCACTTGATTGAAGTCGGGACAATCGAAAACGCCAAAGATCGCATCGCGTTCCTGACGGACTTTGGTCATGTAGATCATCCGTCGCCAATCGTCGGGGCCGAAATCGGTTTTCGGAAAGTAGTGTCGGACGTTTTCGGCTTCGACTTCGAAGGCGCTGAACCCGGGACCGCCGACCGTGGCGTCAAGTTTGTCGGTGACGGCGAGCATCGAGTCGCGAATTCCCTCGGCGGCGAGCCGGCGGGGCGGGAAACGCCACAGCAGGCGGGTGGCGGCGTCGACGTCCAAGCCGCGGTCATGCGGCCTGCTATCCTGTCGCCAGGTTCCTGAAGTAACGATCAATCGTTGGAGATGTTTCAGCGACCAGCCCGACTCGATCAGTTCGACGGCCAACCAATCGAGCAATTCAGGGTGCGACGGCGGCGTGCCGTTCCCGCCATAATCGCTCGGCGTGTCGATCAGTCCTTCGCCGAAATGGTGTTGCCAAATCCGGTTGACGATCACCCGCGCGGTCAGCGGATTATCGGCTGCGGCGATCCAGCGGGCGAGCGCCAAGCGTCGCTCTTGTTCGGGGGTGTCGTCGGCCAGTCGCAAATCGCCCAACGCTGCGATCGTAGCCGGGGCGACCGCTTCCCGTGGGGCCGACGGCTCGCCGCGGTACAACCGGTGAGTCGGTCCGGGTTGGCTGAAGGTCCCGGCGTAGGCAACGGCCGATTCGGCCAGCGTCTTTCGTTCAGCCAGCAGCGATTCGAGTCGGGCGGACCAAGCCTGCCCCTGTTCGGCTTGTGTCGGCGGAAGGTGAGTGAAGTCGTAGGTCGGTGGCGTTGTCTCGGCGGCCAGCGGCAGGCGGTCGTCCGAGGAAGCGATCGTCGTCCAGTGGTCGCCATCGAGCGAGGCTTCGATCCGATAATCGGTCGCCAAGCGGTCGCGGAACTTGCCGTGGCGATCGCGGCCCCAACGGATCGAATCGATCGACCGTGGCCGCGGCAATTCGATCTGCACCCATCCGCCACTGACATGGGATGAAATCCAACTGCGATCATTGCCGTAGCGACCGTCATGGATCTGTTCGAGCTTGTGCAGCGGATGCTCGAAATCGCCGTTGGAGGTCGCTTGGGCACCTTTGCTGGCCAAGCCGACCGAGTCGGTACCGGAAAAGATTTCCAGCTCGTCGATGCAAGGCTGGCCCTGATTGGTCGCGGCGATCGTGAAGCGGACGAACCGGGCCTCGATGGCAGGAAACGATTCCTCATTCAACGCGGCATCGACCGGCTGGCGCCAGCGGAGCACGGTCGGAGCCGACGTTTCGTTGTGGCTACGGATCAGGTTGGTCAACCGCTGGTGCAGGTCGGCGACTTCGGCATCGATATTGTCCAGTCGCTGACGCGTCGGTTGATCGAGCGGAATCGTCCGATCGCCGTGTTCGACCCCGGCGAAAATCGCTTGCAACGCGTAGTAATCGGTCTGGGTGACCGGATCGAACTTGTGGTTATGGCAGCGGGCGCAGCCGAGACTCAGACCGAGGAAGGCGGTCCCAGTGGTGTTGATCATGTCGGCCAACTCGTCTTGACGCTGGATCAATCGCAACTGAGTGTCCTGGCCCTTGACCAAGTCATAAGGCCCGGCGACAAGGAATCCGGTAGCGACATCGGCCCCGACGGCGTCGCCGGCGAGCTGTTCGATGATGAACTGGTCGTAGGGCTGGTCATCATTGAATGCAGCGATCACCCAATCGCGATAACGCCAAGCGTGTGGCCGTTCGCGGTTGGTTTCGAACCCATGGGTTTCACCGAAGCGGACCAAATCGAGCCAATGCGTAGCCCAGCGCTCACCGTACCGGGGACTGGCGAGCACTCGATCGACGAGCCGCTGCCAGGCGTTTTCACGTTGATCGGCGAGGAAGGCGGCGGTTTGCTCGGGCGTCGGCGGCAGCCCATGCATGACCAGGTAAAGCCGCCGAATCAGTTTGCGTCGGTCGGCCGCATGCGATGGCGATAACCCCTCGCTGTGCAAACGATCGATAATGAAGGCATCGATCGGGTTGGAAATGTGCTCGTCCGCCGCGTCAGGATCGTCTGACGCTCCAGGTTGCGGCCTCACTGCGGCCGAATGCAGATCAGGCGGTTCGGGGCGAACGAGTGGCTGGAACGCCCAGTGATCGCTGCGTCGCCCAGCCAATTCGGCTTCGGCTCCTTGCCAGCTGGTGGCATCATCGATCCAGGACTTGAGCAGTTCGATCTGTTGATCGCTCAGTCGTTCGCTATCGGGCGGCATCCGCTGGGCGGGATCGTCGTGCAGCACCCTGGCGATCAGGTAGCTCCGGTCGCTCTGCCCCGGCACGATCGCGGCCTCACCGGAATCACCACCGCGGAGGGCATCGGTCAAATTATCGAGTCGCAGGTCCGACTCGGCAGCATCGGGTCCGTGGCAATCGAGGCAATGCTGTTGCAGCAGCGGCAGCAAATCACGTTGAAAATCGACTTCGGCGGCACCGGTCGTCGTGCTCCCCAGCAGGACGATGCAGAGCGCCGTAGAGATTTTGGCAGGAAACGACACGGGTAGCGGTGTGGACAGGGGCCTGGGTTTAGCGGCAAACGAAGCCTCATTGTACTACGCCAGTTCCTCGCGGACGACACGACCGTGTATGTCGGTCAACCGGGAGTCACGTCCGGCAGAGTGAAACGTCAATCGTTCGTGATCGAGGCCCAGCGGCGGTTGAATCCACCATTGACCTCCAACGTCTGACCGGTGATGAAACCACTGGCCGCCGGATCGGCTAGAAAGACTGCCGCAGCCGCTACATCCTCGGGCGTCCCCCAGCGGTTCATCAACGCTTGTGAGGTGGCCCGTCGGTCCCAATAACCCGATACTCCGGCTCCCCAAGCGGTGCGGATCCAACCTGGAGCGATCGAATTGACCCGGATTCGAGGGGCAACTTCCTGAGCCAACGATTTGGCGAATGCCTCCACGGCGGCCTTGACCGGTCCGAACATCTGACCAGCATCGCCTTCCATCCCGGCGGTCGCTTGATCCCAACCGATCAGGATCAGCGACGGAGGCGGTGTACCGACCGAGGCGATCTCCGGTTGACTCGCTCGCCAGACAAATCGGCGGGCGACGGTGATCGAGCCGACCAGATCGACGTCGATCAACAGACGCAGTTTTTGATCGAAGCTGAGTTCTGCTCGGTCGCCGGTCAACACATCGACGCCGGCGGCATGGACCCAGATATCGGGGCGACCGAGGCGATCGAAAGCCTCGTCGACCAATCGTTGGCAATCTTGGTGCGAGCCGCAATCGGCTTGGAAAAGGTCTGTCCGGCAACTCGGCCAGGTGGTGTTGAGTTGCTCGGCTGTCGCTGCGGCCGATTGCCGATCGGAAGCGAAGTGCAGCCCGATCCGTTCGGCCCCGGCGGCGGCCAGCGCGGTGGCGACTCGGCGTCCGATCCCTCCGGACGCCCCGGTGACCATCGCGGTCAAGCCTGCAAGCGGGCTCACAGCGTCGGCGTCGTGTACGGTTCGACGTCGCCGACCATATGGAAGTGGTTATGGTCGACGTAGATCACTTCAACCACTTCCATGTCATCGAGCGAGTGAGGAACCGGATAACCGACGATCGTCCGCTCGCTGCAGTAGATCGTACACTTGTAGTGGGCGTGGTGCAGTTGGGCCGGACCGATCAGCGGATAGAACCGTGGCGGATCGACATAATCGGCGATCTTTTCTTTGATGATTCGCACATCGTTGCGTTGCTTTTCCCACAGGAAGGGGACGCCGCCCTGGACCGGACGTGCCTTCTCGAGGGCTCGCATCACCTCGTCGTCACTCGGCGGATCGAGAGCGACTGCCGGACCGCCAGCCGTGGTCGGTCCGAGGATCGGCACCCGGTCATAGCGTTCCTTGTTCCAGAACCTTTCTTCCGGCCGGTGCTGTTGCAGCGGGCTGACGGGGATCGGCATGCAACCGGTGCTGGCGACCATCGTCATGGCGAGCAAACCGAGTGCGGTCGGTCTGGGCCATTTGGCCCCTAAAGTCAATCGTGACATGACATTCTTCTCAGGACGGTTCAACAGGTTTCCGGTCATGGCATCACTCTCAGGCGAATGCTCTTACTTCTGTTATCGAGTTAATCTGTAACGATCTTGCGGATAAGTTCGGTTTTCTCGGTAATTCTTGAGGCCGACCGCCCTTCGCAAACCGGCCCCGAAAACCAACGAAAACCCGCCGGGGGCCGCTGGGGATGGCCCCAGCGACACACCGGCGGGAATGCGATCGGGGTTGAGCGATCGGTGGTAAGCGGTCACTGTCCCGCATCATGCGGACCGGTCGGATCCGCTTGACACGGGTCGCCAACCGTTAGCGGTCTGTGAAGTCGAGGAACCACCACCCATCGTCCCATTCGAGACTGACTCGACGCCAACCCAACGGTACTTGTGGGTAGGGGTAGAATGGTCCGATGTAAGGGAATGCCGAGGGGCTGTATTGCTGGGGATAGCTGACTGCGGCGTAGTTCGGATAGGCCGCGTAGCCGGGCCAAGCGTAATTCGGCAGGTAGGGCTGTTCATAGTTCGGCCCCGCACCGACGCCGGAATAAGGGCCCATCGGGACCGGACCACCGCTGAACCCGCCCTGCATCGGCATGCCCATATTGGCCTGCTGCGTCGGCATCGGCTGCCCCATCTGATACGGAGCATTTTGGACCGGAACCGCCTGGCCACGAGCGGCGGCGGTCCGTGCCGGCGTACCACCCTGACGGTTTTGGCCGGCCGGCATCGCGGTGTACTCCGAATCGGTTGAAGCGGGCAGTGGCTCCAACGTCGGAGGCGCCGCGGGATGAGAGATCCCACCGACGACCGTGATTTCTTCCTGGACATCGACGACGCCCGTGGTTTCTCGAACCAACCGTGTGATCAGTTCTCGCTGGGCGTCGCTGCTGGCCCGTCCATTGAGAAAGACCTGGCCGTTGCGAGTGTTGACATCGACTCCGAAACCCTTCAAACGACCTTGTCGCTGAGCGGCCCCCAGGGTCGCGACGACTGCCGCGGTGATCTCCGCATCACGCTCTTCGTCCTCGGAGAACTCGGTCGCCGTTGCCGGTTGGACCAAGCCGTTCCCCGAACCGGCGGCTGGCAACACGACCGCCTCCGGCAGACCCGAGGGAGCTTTCGCCGACAACGCTTGTTCGAGCGAAAACGCCTCGGTGGTCGGTTCCTTGGCGGCCTGACGGATTTCGATCTCGTCGACCACTTCGGCGATCCCGTCGATCCCGTTGGCGGCTGCCAACACATTCGCCTTTTGTTCTGGTCGCCCGACGCTGCCGCGAAGCAACACCACGCCCTGGTCGACCTTCAGGTCCAAAGTGAAGTCCTTCAACGCCCCGGCGTCTCTTTGGACTTTCAATTTGTCAATGATCTGCTGGGCGATCTCTCGATCCCCCCCGTTGGCCGCTACCGGCCCTCCGGCGGCGATCGCCAAGATCGCTGCCGAGAAAAAGAAACGTCGCATGGAGAGTCTCCTACAATCCTCAACCCAAGATCCGCGGTGATGCGACACGGACACTCAGTCCGGTCGCGGAGCGGTTTTTGATTGTTTCGGCCAAAACGGCTGCGACGGGGTAGGTTTTTTCCGATTTTAGCGACTCTCGACAAAATCGCTCTTGCAACGCTTCGCCCGGATCGGCGGGCCGCACGGATCAGGCTTCGCGGATGAATCGCAAAAAAGCCGAAAAAGCGATCAGCAGGCTGACCGCAGGAATCAGCGCGATCGCCAACTGAGGCCGGACGACGCAGACCGCGAACACGACGAAAACCACGGCCAACATCCCCGATGGCAACCACATCGCCGGCCGCCGTACCGCCGGCCAGGCGAGCCACAACGCGGCCATCACCAGTGTCAATCGCGTCAGCCCGACCGCGGTCACCATCCAGATCGAATCGGCGACCTGATCCGATCGCGAGTTCATCCAAGCGATCACGGCGGCCGAGCTGCCGAACAGCAGCGTCAGGAAGAGCACGAACAACCGCATCGGGTCGGCCGGCGGGCGGTGATGAGCACGATTCACGCCGACGTCGCTCGGGTCAGGGTCTCGAACGCGGTGGCACCGCGGAGCGAATCGAAATCGGGCTCCCGAGCGGCCCGGGGGCGGAGTCGCGGTTTCAATTCCAACGCCCAAGCGAGTTCATAAATTGCCGCTCGAGTCTCGGCCGCCAATGCCAAATAACAAGCCAGGTTGTAATGCAGATCGCCGTCATCGGGCGAGGCGGCCAAGGCCCGCGTGATCGAGGTGATCGCCCCGCTGAGGTCGCGTTGACGCCGCTGACACCAAGCCAGGCCGAGTAATGCATCCCGACGCAATCGGCGGTCGAAACTCGCCCGCCGAAGTGCCATCACCGCCGGACGGTAGCGCCCCAGTAATCTCAAAGCCTGGCCGATTTGCAGATGTCGCATCGCCCGCAGCGGCGGCGGGACCTGACAATGGAGGGCCGCGGTGAGCGCCTTTCGCAGCGTTCGCCGCCGCAGCGTCGCCGACAACCCCAAGAGCGAAGCGGCACCGGTGGCCAGTTCGAGATAGCCCTGCGACGTCACCAAACCGCGCGGCAAGGCTACCAATCGAGACGTTCCCGAAACGGTCGCACCGGGGATGTAACCGGGGACGTAACCGGGAACCTTCCCGTGCGGCGAATTCGCGTCGTCATACCAGGAGGCAACACCTGGATCTTCACCGTTCACGCTGTCACCTCGTCTCACTCACTGCCGGATTCTTCCTCTGATTCTATCGCCTGACGACGCCGGTGCGGAAGCGAAATCGACCAGCTGTCGCATTATCGGTCGGTTATTGATCGCTCCACCCCCGTATTGGCCCCGGCGTTCGGCCCCAGCGTTTGGCCCCGGCGTTCGGCAAGCGCGCTGCCGCGGCAACTCCGCCGCCCGCACTCAGACCAACGATCGGGGGACTGGTCCCGAATCACAGATCGCTTGGCTGGCACCAGCGGCGAACTTTTGGAAGTTGTTTCGGAACAGGTCGGCGAGTCGGTTGGCCATCTGATCGTAGGCGTCGGAGTCGACCCAAGCGTCGCGGGGCCAGAGCAGTTCAGCGGGCAGTTGGCCACAACCGGTTGGCACTTCGAACCCGAACACCGGATCGGTTTTGGTAACGGTCTGCGCCAAGGAACCGTCATGGATCGCGTCGATGATTTGGCGAGTCATGGGCAGGCTCATCCGCTGCCCGGTCCCGTATCCGCCACCGCTCCAGCCGGTGTTGACCAACCAGACATCGGCCCCGGTTTGGCGGATCCGATCGGCCAGCAGTTCGGCATATTTGGCGGGGTGCCAGACCAGGAACGCGGCCCCAAAGCAGGCGCTGAACGTAGCCGTCGGTTCGGTCACCCCGACCTCGGTCCCGGCAATCTTGGCGGTGTAACCACTGATGAAGTGATACATCGCCTGCTCGGGCGTCAGTTTGCTGACCGGCGGCAACACACCAAAGGCGTCGCAGGTCAGAAACACGATATTGCGGGGATGCCCGGCGACACAGGGAACTTTGGCTCCCGGGATGAACTCGATCGGATAGGCGACGCGAGTATTTTCGGTAATCGAGGCGTCGTCGTAATTGACCTCGTGGGTGCTGTCGTCATAGACCACGTTCTCGAGCACGGCGCCGTAGCGGATCGCTTGATAAATTTCGGGCTCGCTCTGCGGTGAAAGGTGGATCACCTTGGCATAACACCCGCCTTCGATATTGAAGATGCCACTGGCGGTCCAACAATGCTCATCGTCGCCGATCAGGTGGCGTCGCGGGTCGGTCGACAGCGTCGTTTTTCCGGTCCCGCTGAGCCCGAAGAAGAGGGTCACGTCGTCGAGATTGCTGCTCGAACAGTTGGCGCTGCAATGCATGCTGAGCACGCCATCGCGGGGCATCAGGTAGTTCATCACCGTGAACACCCCCTTCTTCATCTCACCGGCATATTGGGTGCCGAGAATCACGAACTCGCCCTGTTCGATGTTCAAGTCGATACTGGTGCGACTGGTCATCTGCGGCGTGTAGGGGTTCGCTGGGAAGCTGCCGGCGTTGAAGATCACCAGTTCGGGATCACCGAATTCGGCCAATTCGGCCGGCGTCGGCCGGATCAGCATGTTGTGCATGAACAGCGCGTGATAGGCGCTTTCGGCGATCACGCGGATCTTCAGCCGGTGGTCGGGATCCCAGCCTGCGAAGCCGTCGAAGACGAAAATTCGTTTGCGGGTGTTGAGATAATCGATCGCCCGTTGGCGATTGATCAGGAACGACCGCTCGGTCAGGCGGATGTTGATGTCGCCCCACCAGATGTGATCGGAGCTCTCCGGGGCATCGACGATCCGTTTGTCCTTCGGACTGCGACCGGTTTTGTCTCCGCTGCGGGTGGCCAACGCTCCGCTGCCGGCGATCGCCGCATGCCGGTCGATGATCGCGTACTCGTACAGCCTCGCCGGCGTGGCGTTGCGGATGATGTTCTTTACCGTCAGCCCATAGCTCGACAGGTCGATCGGGTTGATACTCATGGCGGGGGCGGCTTCCAACGAAACGGGGGCTGATCGGTGGCGCCGGCAACTCTCGGGTGTCCGGTGCAGCCATCATGGTGCCGGATGCACGATCCGGGTCAAGGTGCCGGCCGGCCTATGGTGCGTCTGTCGGCGACTCTTACAATGTGAACCGCTTCCGATCGGAGTCCTCGACTTGGGAACCCTCAATGCCTCGCCCCCGTCTCGCCATCCGTATCTCCGCGCTCGGCCTGCCGCTACGACAAGGCCTGGCCCAGGCTGCTGCTTTGGGCGTTGCGGCGATCCAGATCGATGCCGGGGTCGACGTTCGGCTGTCCGAGTTGTCGGCGACGGGGCTCAGGCAATTAAAAAAACTGGTCAACGACTTCGGGCTGCGGATCGCCGCGATCCGCTTTCAAACGCGACACGGATTCGATTGCGTCGAGGGGCTGTCGCGGCGGATCGATGCGACCAAGTCGGTGATGACTATCGCCTACCAGTTGGGCGCTCCGTTGGTGATCAACCAGATCGGTAACGTCCCCGCAGAGACCACCGACCCGGGCTTCCAGTCGTTGACCGAGGTGATCAGCGATTTAGGCCGGCACGGGACGCGGGTGGGGACACTGCTGGCCGCAGAGACCGGTAGCGAACCGGGCGAAGCATTGGCCCGATTGCTTCAGACCGACCAGAACGCGTTCGTCGCTGCGGCGCTCAACCCGGGTAAATTGATCATCAATCGATTCGACGTTGAGGCGGCCACTCGGGCGCTGGCCGACCGCATCCGAATCGTGATCGCCAGCGATGGTGTCGTCGACTTGGCGGCGGGTCGCGGCATCGAGGTCCAGCTCGGTCAGGGGACGGCCGACTATCCGGCGATCCTCGCCCGGTTGGAAAATCAGCGGTTCGACGGTTGTTTCGTTCTCGGCGACGAACGCGCCGGGCCAGACGGTCGACAGCGAGTTGCCGAAGCGGTGGAGTACTTCGGTAACCTATAGCCGTCTTGCCACGGCGGGCCGGATTGCGAACACTGATCGGCCCAGAACCTTGCTCGCATCACAACCTTTCGGGAAGTCGGATGAACCACGGAGTGTCCAACAGTTACGCCAACCAGAGTTATCAACGTCAACGTCAGATGACGCTCGGTGACCTGCTGCTCGAAAACCGCATCGTTTTCCTGCAGGGCGAAATCCACACCGGTAACGCCAACGAAGTGGTGATGAAGCTGCTTTATCTGCAGAGCGAGAATCGTCGCAAAGATATTCACTTTTATCTCAATTCGCCCGGCGGCAGCGTGACCGCAACGCTGGCGATTTACGACACGATGCAGATGCTGTCCTGTCCGGTGGCGACTTACTGCGTCGGTGAAGCGGCCAGCGGCGCCGCGGTGCTGTTGATCGGCGGGGCGAAAGGGAAGCGTTTCTGCTTGCCCAACAGCCGCGTGATGCTGCACCAACCGATGGGTGGTGTCGGTGGTCAGGTCAGTGACATCGAAATCCAGGCGGCCGAAATCATCCGGTACCGCGATGTGCTCAACGAGATCATCAGCCATCACACGGGCCAGCCGGTCGAAAAGATCGCCAAAGATACCGATCGCGACTTTTTTCTCGGCGCCAACGAGGCGAAGGCCTATGGCGTGGTCGACGAGATCCTCAGCAAGCCGCCCGAAACGGGCGAAGAAACGCTGTAATTCGGCCCCTTTCGCCATAATCCGGCCGGCCCAGCGTCGGTCTCCATCCCACCGCATCCAATTCCCGTCATTCAAAGATACTTCGCCATGGCACCGATCCCCTATGTCGTCGAAAAAAGCGGTCGAGAAGAACGCGTCTACGACATCTACAGCCGCCTGCTCAAAGATCGCATCATCTTTCTCGGCCAACAGGTCGACGACCAGATCGCCAACGCCTTGGTCGCCCAGATGCTGTTTTTGCAATCGGATGACCCCAAGTCCGATATCCACCTCTACATCAATAGCCCCGGCGGAAGTATCTCCGCCGGGTTGGCGATCTACGACACGATGCAGTTCATCAATTGCGACGTCGCGACCTATTGCATCGGCCAAGCCGCTTCGATGGGCGCGGTGCTGTTGACCGCCGGCACCCAAGGAAAACGCTTCGCCCTACCCAATGCCCGGATCATGATCCACCAACCGCTCGCCGGGATGCAGGGGACAGCCCACGAGATCGAGATCCACGTGGAGGAATTACGTCGGGTCAAGCGAAAAATGAACGACATCATGATCACCCATACCGGTCACACACTCGAAAAGATCGAGGAAGACACCGATCGGGATCGCTTCATGAGCGCCGAAGAGGCCCGCGAATACAATCTGATCGATCGGGTGATCAGCCGCGTCAGCGAACAACCGGCGTAAGCGACGCAAGCGGCGATCGAGGCTCGCTGCGGTGGCAACGGCGGTCCGCTGTTGCCATGCGATCGCTTGCAGAATAGGGCAAATATTCCGACCAGGCGTCGATGTGGCGTTTGGACCGTGATTTTGGTGGGATTCGACGCACGTAGCGCCAGATAACGTGGGTAATCTGGTATGATCGGAGTTCCGTATTCGGCGTTGCTAGTGGGTCCGTGACGCCGACTTCTGCCCGTCGCTGTTGATCCCGCCCCGGCTTAGTCCGTCCCGGCTTAGCCTGCCCCCCGCCCGGTGATCCCCTGATGCTTGCCTGTCTTCCGACGCCGCGAGATCGTCGCCATCCGATCTGCTGCCGAATGACGTTGTGCTTGATACTGCTCTTAATCCCAGTCTCAACGGTTCAAGCCGACTGGCCGACCTACCGAGGTGACGCCTCGCGATCAGGCTACACCGTCGAATCGTTGCCTGATGAGCTGGCGCTGCGGTGGAGCTTTGATGCGATCGCGCCGACTCCGGCTTGGCCCCGATCGGGGCGGATGTCGTTCGACCGGGCCTACCATAGCGTGATCGCCGACGGCTCGGTCTTCTTCGCCAGTTCCGCCGACCATTCGCTGTACCGTTTGGATTTGAAAACAGGCGCTGGTGGCCGGATCTTCACCGCCGACGGCCCGCTCCGGTTTGCCCCGGCGGTCTGGCGTGACCGGCTGTTTTTGGTCAGCGATGATGGTCACCTCTACTGCCTATCGTTCGCCGGCGAGGTGATCTGGAAGCATCGGGGCGGTCCGAGCGATTCACGCCGCCTCGGCAATGGGCAACTGATTTCCAAATGGCCTGCCCGCGGTGCTCCCGCCATCGTCGGCGATACGGTCCACTACGTCGCCGGCATTTGGCCGACCGACGAGATTTTTGTCTACGCTCTCGACTGCGATACCGGCGCCCCCGTGTGGGTCAATGACGACTCGGGTGGGATTTACATGCCCCAGCCACATGGCGGGGCCGACGCCGAAAGCGGCGTGTCGGCTCAAGGTTATCTGGTGGTCTCGGGAGCCGGTGCCACGAACGTGGCGTTCCCCGAATCCCAACACGTCAGCGATTCCGCCGCGGCCGCCAAGCCACGGTTGCTGGTGCCAACCGGCAGGGCGATTCCCGCGGCTTTCGATCTGGCCGATGGCAAGTTCGAATACTTTCACCTACAGCAATACGGCCAACGCGGCGGATTCGCGACGATGGCCGTCGGACCGATGTTTTTCAACAGCGGTATCGCGTTCGATGCCGACAGCGGCCAAGCCGGTGAGACGCTCGGTGCCGGACCGATGGCGGCGTTACCCGGCGGTTTGGTTCGCTCGACCGATCAGCAGGTCACCGCCTACCGCTGGGTTGAGCAGGAAAAGGCTGACCGCCGCGGTCGCACTTCGTGGTCGTGGGGCTTGGCACCGTTGTGGTCGACCGATGCGGTCGACGGTGGCACGGCGCTGATCGTCGCCGGAGATACGATCGTCGCCGCAGGCGTGGGTAGTGTCTCGTTGCTCGATGCCGAATCGGGCGAGGTTCGGCAGCGGTTGACGGTCGACGGTACCGTCTACGGCTTGGCCGTTTCCGACGGGCACCTCGTCGTCAGCACCGACAGCGGTCAACAATTCGGATTCGCGGCCAACGGCGATCAGCCTGGCGAACCGCTGCATCATCGTTGGCAACAGACACCACCTGAGTCTTTGGCGATCGCCCCCGCGGTCGCCGCGGCAGCCGATAGGATCGCGGCGGAACTCGGTCCCGCCAAAGGCTTTTGCCTCGATTTCGGTGTCGATGATGGGCAATTGGCGGTCGCAGTGGCTGCTCGCACCGAACTGGCGATCTACGGCGTCGACGATGACGCCACGCGGATCGCGGCTGCCCGCCAACGGTTGCTAGACGCCGGCCTCTACGGAACTCGGGTGACGATCCACCAAGTCGATGATCTCGATTCGTTGCCCTACCCGAACTACTTCGCCAACTTGGTCGTCTCGCGGCGGAGTCTCGACGGGTTTGATCCGGTCACGACCTCCGACGGCTGGCGGGCGTCGCAGCGACCCTACGGCGGCTTGGCCGTTTTCGGACCGGCGACCGCAGTTCAAATCGAACGCCGCGGTGTCCTGGAAAAAGCGGGGCAATGGACCCACCAATACATGAGCGCCGCCAATCAACTCTGCTCGACCGACGAGATGCTCGAAGGCCCGCTAGGAATGCTCTGGTATCGCGACATCGACATCGAAGTACCGCAGCGGCACGGTCGTGGTCCCGCCCCGCTGTTCTACGACGGCTTGCTCTACCACGAGGGGCTCGACGAGATCGTTTGTGTCGATGCTTACAACGGGACCGAAGTCTGGCGATTCGCCATCCCCGGCGTGCTCAAGGCGTTCGACGGCGACGAATTGATGGGCGTCTCGGGCACCGGCAGCAATTACTGCGTCGGTGAGACCGGAGTCTATGTCCGGCACGATGATTACTGCCTCCGGATCGACCGCCGCAGCGGCGAACTGCTGGGTAAGTTCACGGCGCCGCCTCAGGCCGATGGCCAACCCGGCACTTGGGGTTACCTGGCCCTGGAACACGATACGCTCTACGGATCGCTGGCCAACCGCGATCACTTGGTCACCTTTCGCTATCGCGCCACCAGCGGCGACATGTCCCAACAATTGACCGAATCGTCGACCCTCTTCGCCCTCGATCCCAGTAACGGGGAATTGCGTTGGCGATACGATGCTCAAGATTCGATCCGCCACAACGCGGTCGCCATCGGCGATGACCAGGTATTCTTGATCGACCGCCCGCTGGCGAAGTTCGATCGCAATCGCGACGCGAAGGCGGAAGAACATCCCCCCGGCGTGTTGATCGCGCTCGACGCCCGAACCGGGGAGGAACGATGGCGAAACGAAGGCCAGATCGATGGGACCACGCTGTCGCTGAGCCCCGAATACCGAAAGTTGGTGATGAGCTATCAGCCGACCCGGTTTTCGTTAGCGTCGGAAGTCGGCGGACGCTTGGCGGTCTTTTCGACCGAACACGGTGAACTGACCTGGTCCCGAGAAGCGACCTATTCGAGTCGCCCGCTGATCAACGACTACACGGTCTACGCCCAAGGCGGCGCCTGGGATCTGCTCAGCGGCGAACAGCGACCGTTCAATTTCAGCCGCTCATACGGCTGTGGAATCCTCGCCGGGTCACGTCACATGATGGTCTATCGCTCGGCGACACTCGGCTATTTCGACCTGTTGAAGAACCAAAAGACCGAGAACTACGGCGGTATGCGGCCAGGCTGCTGGATCAACGCCCTACCTGCCGGCGGCCTCGTCATGGTTCCCGACGCTTCGGCCGGTTGCGTCTGTAGTTACCTCAACCAGTCTTGGATCGCCCTCGAACCGGTCGGCGTTCGACCGCCCGAGATCGAGCCGGCCGGTGGTGCCTTTCGCGACGCCGTCGAGGTCCGAATCATTCACGATGATCGCGAAGCTCAGCTCCGCTATACCCTCGACGGCTCTTCGCCCAATACCGGTTCGCCCATTTATTCCAAACCGCTGACCCTGGCGTCATCCTCGCGACTGCGGGTCCGTGCCTTCACCGAAGACGGCCGAGTCAGCCGTGCCAGCGACGAAACCTTCCGAATCGATCCCGCCCTGGTCCCGCTGGAGGATTCCCATTGGCGAGTCTGGGACATCGGTGGCAATGTCGTCTCGGCACCGAGCGATTGGTCGGTCGAGGGGGGCGTGGTCAAACAGCAATCGAATATCTACATCGGCAGTGCCTCCGACGCCGATCCCGAGGTCGAACGCTACGCAACGCTGAGAATCTTTGAGGGAGCATCCGACTTCCGCGACGGTGAAATCGAACTCGAAATCCGCTCTTCCGATGATGACGGGATCGGACTCGCCTTCCGCCTCGAAGACGAAGCCCACCACTATCTTTGGGCGACCGATCTGCAACGAAAGTATCGCGTCCTGGCGGTCAAGGATGGTGACGACTACCGCGTGTTAGCGAAGAACCAAAACAGCTACCAAAAGAACAGCTGGCAACACGTCAAAATCAGACTCGCCGGCGACCGGATCACTGTGTTTGTCGATGGCGAGGAAGATTTTTCGATCAGCGACGATCGCTTCGCCCGCGGAACGATCGCGTTGCACAGCTGGGGCTCGGATAACGTCGAGTATCGCAACCTGATGATGCGGCCCGCTGAAGTCGAATGACAGAGCCTCGTTCCGCTCATCAAGCGTCGCGGTTTCCCCGCGGCGGTGACTCGCCCGCCGTCGGCGCAGTTCGCTGCACCGATGGCTCTGAGGCGGCTTGCGGAGACGCGGCCGGCGCGGGTTGGTGGCGAAACGTCCGCCAAACCAATCGCAAGTTTTTTAAATCCTCTGCGTCGGCTCCACCCCCGCCATAGACGACCCGGTTGTAGGCATCGATCAACCGCTCGATCGGTTGATGGTCGTGCGGTGCCGTGGCGACAACTCGACGAGCAAACTCCTGCGGCGTTTCATCGATCTTCCGTGGCTGGCCGCGTTCACGATACCAGGCTTCGGTCGCCTGAAACGTCTCGATCACGGCCCGACGCGGGGCGACGCCACGATCCAGCGGGTTCGTGAATGAGGCGAACGGCCGCGGAGCAGCAGCTGGCACGGTCGCCGGCTGATTAGCCGATCGAATCGCCTCATCGCGCCGCCGACCCGCGATCCAATCGCAGAACCGCCGCCATGCGTCGGCGATCGCCTGACGGTTGACCCACAAAAACGCGGCAATAATCGTCAGCAAAATCAGATAGACGATCGCTTTCAGCAGCCCGCCAAGTGACGGCAGTGAAGGACTCGGCGGGGACGGCCGAGACTGCGACTCGGCCGGCGTTCCCGACGCCTGATCTTCCGCTGACGAATCCTCGGCCGCTTCCGTAGCGGCACGTTCCTCGGCAGCCTCGGCGGCATCGCCACTACCACCCTCGTTATCCGTAGCGGAATCATCCGTGGAACGTCGCTCGCCACTGGAAGCATCGCCACTCGAGTTGTCGCCAGAGGAATCGCTGTTTCGATCGTTACCACTACCCGATTCTCCGCCATCACCCGCAGTTGCATCGCCACTCGATTCGCCAGCGTCGCTGCGATCATCGGCCGCTGACTCCCCTGCCGAATCGGTTGACTCGCCGCCAGGTTGGCCGTTGGCACTCGCCGAGTCGCCATCGGTTGACTGATTGGCCGAATCGCCGGCCGATCCCGCTGCGGTATCGCCGGGCGGCGCGTCGGCGGACGATTCGTCTCCGGATGTCGCCTCACCCTGGCCCTCCGGTGCGGTCGTTTCATCGCCCCAGCCGAAACGACTCGGCGACATCCCCTCAGGCGATTCAAGTCGCGTCGGCAAATCGAGTTGAGCGAGCATTCGCCCTGGCTGCGGCAAGGCGAAGCAAATTACCAGGATGATCGCGGTTAACAACATGCCGCCCCCGAGCCAGGCGGCGGATACGTCCCTGGGCATCTCCACGCCGCGTTGCCGCAGATAACGACGAACCCCGAGAAAGCTGGTCGCGACGAGTAACGACAGCGTGGCGAACAGATAGACCGCCAACGCCATTGCGGCCGCCTGCAACAAGCCAGGATCAGATCCGAGCAAAGCTTGCCCGAATCCGAACAGAGGAAGCGCCGCTGCCGTCAACCAAAAGACGGTCCGACCCGGCTGCGGTGGCCCCCGTCGTCGTCTCGTGCGTTGACCGCTGCCAGGCTTCGATGCGACCGCGTCCGCCGAATCGACGGCAGCATCCGATTGCGACTCCGACGAAGACAAACCGTCCAGCAATCCCTGCCCGCTGGCATCGCGGTCATCTTCGATCTGGGTGCAGTCATAGGTGATTCGGTCGGCCAGCAACCACACGATCGCGATCAACCCGGCAGTGACCAGCGGCCCCAGAGCCGCCGCGGGGCCCGATAATGTCTGGAACCGCGACAGCACGAAAAAGGTCGCCAGCCCGAGTACCGCCGCATAGCCGGTGGCATAAGTCCGACTCTGCTCGATCGATAACCGGGCGATGTTGACGGCGCCCAGGATGAACATGAACCAGATGTAGCCCAATCGCGACGAATAGCCACCCTGATAGACGCTCAGGATCACAAAGTAGACCAAACTGCTCAGCAGCAACACGATCAACGCCGGACAGAGCGCGACCACGGCGTAGTCGCTGATCGTCAGCCGATGGCGTAGGGACATGACCGCTGTATCGCTGAGGTGCCGGAGTGGGAGACCCGATTATCGTTCGGCGGCGATCGCCGCGAAAGTCTGCCGAACCGCAGACCCCGAATCGACAGACCCCGGATCGGCAGACCCCGGATCGATCCGCCAGGCTTTGACCGTCCCAAAACCCTTTAGATCGATCGCTGGGGATGGCGACATCGGCAGGTCATCGATCTGGCTGGCGACGATTTCACAATGCAGATCGGCGGCCAACAGGATTTGCCCCGGCGTTGCGGCCGCCTGTAATCGCGCGGCCATATTCACCGTCGGCCCCCAGACGTCATAAAAGTGTTTGGAGCTGCCGACAACCCCGGCGGTGACCGGTCCCTTGGCGATCCCCGTTCGCAGCGTCAACGAAAGGTCGTGCCGGGCGGCGATCCGACGCGTGACCCGCTCCATCTCGACGGCCAATAAAGCGACGGCCACGGCGGGAGTTTCGTGCTGAGTCGTAATGCCGCAAACAGCCATATAAGCGTCACCGATCGTCTTGATCTTTTCCACCCGGTTGGCAACCGCGATTCGGTCATAAGCCCGAAACAGTTCATCCAGTAAGGCGACAATCCGCTCGGGACCGAGCCGGTTGGACACTTCGGTGAAACCGACCATGTCGGAAAACAGCACGCAGGCGTCTTCATGTCGCTGCGCGATCGTGACCCCGGGATTCTCGGTCAACCGGTCGACGATTTCGGCCGGCATGATCGACCGCAGCAGTTGATCGGTGCGATCCTGAGCCCGCTGGGTCAGCAGAAAAGCGTAAAAAATGACGACGAAGACGATCGCCATCACCGAGACGATCGAGGTGATGAACAGTTGGTGTGTGAAGCTGGGGTCCAGTTCGATCCCCACAGCGGAATCGGGGAAGCGGAGCCAACAAAAGATGATCAAGGCGGCACTGGCCAGCGTGATCGCCGCCACCCACCCCAGTCGATTCAGCCCCAAAATCGCGAAAGCAACCGCCGACGAACCGATCAGATTCAGGATCACACCCGATTCACGTCCCAGCAGCGACGTGAAATAGGTCAGCGACACGAAAAAGACGAGGGCCAGCCAGATCACCGCCGCGGGACGACCGAAACGATGCCACCAAGGCGTGGTCGCGGTGCAGGCCGCTGACAACAGGTTACCGACGACCAACGGCCGCAGCGAATCGTAATCATATGTCGCGTAGCTGACGGCAAAGCTCAAAGACGACAACGACGCCAGATAACCGGTGGCGTTGGCGATCACCAATCCGGTGCGTGAATTGCGGGGATACCGTGACGTCCCCGCTTCCAGCAGCGTGCCGAACCAACGATGGGAATCTTCCATCAAACGTCCGTCATTGAGTACCGGCACGAAACCGTTAGGACCGCACAGTGTCTACGCGTATTCGCAGTGTCTACGCGTATTCGCGGTCTTTCACCAATCCCGGCATCGGCACAGGGTAAGTCCCGTCGGCCTTCAGCAATAACGGGCTCGGCGAGTCGAGCGTCAACTTGTCGATCCCAGGAGCGAACTCGTGCGGATGACTCATCATCTGCTTGAGCGTGATCTTTTGACCGGTGTGCCCCGCCATCCGCCCCATTGAAGTGACGATGCTGGCCATCGCCCCACGTTCGACCTCATTGTAGGGCGTGTCCTGACGGATCGCGGCGATCAAATCGTCCCATTCGACCTGGTAAGGATTCGGCTCGGGTTGCGGGAACGCCCACTGTAGGTTGCCACGATCGGCGTTATGCCCCTTGAAGATCCGTGATTTCGCCGGGGTGTGCGAGGCGGTGGAGACGACCGCCATCCCCTTGCTGCCGTGGGCAAAGGTGGCGAACTCGGTCTTGCAACCGGGCATCGTTCGACCGTCGACATACAATTTCGTTCCATCCTCAAAGGTGTACTCGATCGAGTAGTGGTCGAAGTTTTGGTCGACATTCGAACCGCGATAATGTCGCCCACCGGTGGCGATCGCTTCGACCGGCCAGGCATCCTTCATCCAGCACGCCTCGTCGATGTTGTGGATCAGGAAATCGCTGACAGCGCCGCCACTCAGCCAGAGGAATCCGTGAAAATTGGAAATCTGATAGAGCAACTCGCTCTCGCCCGGTGATGGTGGTCCACAGGCTGCCGAACCGGTCGGGCCGGCCATCCGATAGGCTCGCAGCAGATTCAAATCGCCGATCTCGCCATCCTGAATCCGTTCAAACAACTCTTGGCGAGCCTTACAATGACGGCACATCAACCCGACACCGACCTTCAGGTTCTTGGCCACTGCCGCTTCATTCAAGCTCAGCAACCGCTGCGTCGTCGGAGCGTCAACCGTCAACGGCTTTTCCATGAAGACGTTGAGTCCCTTTTCGATCGCGTAAGAGTAGTGAACCCAACGGAACGCCGGTGGCGTCGCTAGGATCACAACGTCACCGGGCCGCAGACAGTCCATCGCCTGTTTGTAAGCGTCGAAACCGACAAACCGGCGTTCCTGAGGGACATCGACCTTGTCCTTGAAGCGGTCGATCTCCGCTAATGTCTCAGCCTTGTTGTTGACGTTCTTTTCGAATACGTCGGCCATCGCGACCAACCGAATCGATTCGCCTTCGACCGATAACGCGTTGACTGCGGCACCCGTGCCGCGTCCGCCACAACCGACCAATGCCACTCGGATCGTATTGTCCTCAGCAGCATGAACGGTGGGAGCCGCCAGCGTCGTGGCGGCGGTAGCTCCGGCGGCGACCACGCCGGATCGCTTTAGGAAATCGCGGCGAGTCGGCGGAGTATTTTCTGCGACGGGTGGGGTGGGGTGGGACGGCATCGTCATGGCAACCTTTGATTTCGAACGAGGAAGGGCTTCAGGGGGAATCGGGTCAGGGGGAATCGGGGCAGGGGGAATCGAATCAATCATCGAGCTGTGGCGGGTCGGACTTATCCCACTTGGCAGCCCGTTCGGCGTCCGACGGCACGCGAAGCGGACGGACCAGGCGGAAACCGACGCTCAGCGCGTCGGTGTGATACCAGATGCTCTGAGGGATCTGTGGGTCCTGCTCTTTCCAGGTTTCGTCCGACGCGATCCGCGCCGCACTCCGCAAACGGTCGGGGTCGTCGTCCCAGCCGCCGCCGCGGACGACGCGTGGATACAACGTTTTCGGAATCTCAAGCGGGTTCTCGGTCAGCCCGCCAACACGCCCGGCGTAGGTCTCGTCGCTGTACTGATCGAGGACCCATTCCGAGACGTTGCCGTGCATGTCATAGAGCCCCCACGGGTTCGGCTTTTTGGTACCGACCAAGTCGTACTGGTAGTCGCTGTTGCCGTCGTAGACCGCGTACTCGTCGAGTTCGGCCGGGTCGTCACCGAAGGAATAAGCGGTGGTCGTGCCAGCCCGGCAGGCGTATTCCCATTCGGCTTCGGTCGGCAGTCGGTAGTAAAACCCGGTCTTGGCGGAGAGCCATTGGCAATACATTCGCGCCGCGTGTTGGGTCATGCAAATCGCCGGATACCGTCCGCGCCCAAATCCGAAACTCATGTCGGTATAGGGCTCGGTCGGACGCGTCATACCGTCGACCAGCAGGTCGGCCGGAGTCGACTTGCGACCAGCCAGGTCACGCAAAATGATATCGATTTTCTCGTTCCAGACGTCGTACTGCTCCCACGTCACCTCGAACTTGCCCATCCAAAACGGCTCGACACTGACTTCGTGTTGCGGGCCTTCATCATCGCTTCGCTCGGCTTCGCCTGCGGGACTTCCCATCAAAAACTTTCCACCCGGGATCGGTACCAATTCGAACTCGACGGTGGTATCGGCGATCGGCTGAATGTACGGCTTCATCTCCGCCGCCACCGATGCCAAGGCGTCCACCGGCGCGGGCGTCGGGGCGGTCCACTCCAATACCTCACCGACCGTTTCGGCTTCAGCGGCCGTCTCGCCACGCGTCGGTGACGAACCGAGTAGCGAAACGATACCGAACAAAGCTGCGGTGGTGGTGGCCAGGTAGGCGAAGGGACGGATCAACGGGCGTGGCATGTCAGCGGTGCGTCAGTGGGAATGGGTAAACGGAGCGCTCGTAGCGGAAAACACTTTCTATCTTAGTCGATCACATCGTCGGTGGCACGGCCCACTCTACCGAACCGCTAAGAGTATTTCGCCGCCCTAGATCGCTCACTACGCACCGTCCCCCCGCCGGAGTTCGGCTATGATCGGCGTTGTAACTCCGCTCGGCCTCCGTCTTCGAGGCCGCTTTCAATCTCCTTTCGATGCCGCGGTAGCCCGATGTCCGTCACTCCACCCCGCCTCCATCGTTCGCCGAAATGCCGTTCGCCGTTTCGCGGTCGGTCGGTCGCCTTGGCCTGCCTCTGCGTCGTGACGCTCGCCACCTGCCGCCAAGCCACCGCGGCCGACCGTCCGAACTTCCTGATCATCCTGGCCGATGACATGGGATACTCGGATCTCGGTTGTTACGGCAGTGAAATCGCCACCCCCAACCTCGATTCGCTCGCCGCGGGCGGGCTGCGGTTCACTCAGGCCTACAACACGGCCCGTTGTTGGCCCAGTCGCGCCGCACTGCTGACCGGTTTTTATGCCCAGCAGGTCCGCCGCGACAGCCTGCCGGGTAGCGGCGGCGGTGGCGGCAATCGCTGGACACGGCCCGCTTGGGCCAAGTTGCTGCCCGAATACCTCCGTCCACACGGCTATCGCAACTACCACTCGGGGAAGTGGCACATCGATGGCAACGTCTTGGACGGCGGCTTTGACCGATCACTCGACACCCGCAACCAAGGCAATTTTTTCTCGGCCCGCGGCAATCGACTCGATGATCGACCGATCGAACCACCCGCCGACGAAGATGATTACTACACGACGATCGCTACCGCTGATCACGCCATCGAGTGCCTTCAGGACCATGCCCGTAACCACGCCGATCAGCCGTTCCTGCAATACGTTGCCTTCATCGCCCCCCACTTCCCGCTGCATGCCCTGCCCGCAGATATCCATCGCTATCGCGATCGTTACCTCGACGGTTGGGACCGGTTGCGGGAACAGCGGTTCGCACGCCAACGCGAACTCGGTTTGATCGACGGCACCCTGTCGCCGTTGGAACCCGAAATCGGACCGCCTTACCACTTCCCCGAGGCACTCAAAAAACTCGGCCCTGGCGAAGTCAATCGGCCGCTCCCCTGGGCCGATCTGAACGACCAACAACGGCGTTTTCAGGCGACCAAGATGGCGATTCATGCGGCGATGGTCGACCGGATGGATCACGAGATCGGACGGATCCTCGCTCAACTCCGCCAAAACGGCGCGCTGGAAAATACCGTGATCCTGTTCGCTTCGGACAATGG